>SKQC01000465.1 GCA_007119175.1 Myxococcales bacterium
ATCTCGCTGGACGATGACGATACGGTGCTCGATTTTACGCTATCCCGAGAGCGTCTCGATGGCCTGGAGGTGGAGACCAATCAGGGACGAAAGACCTTTATTCGACGCACCAAATCGAAATTCGAGCCCACCTCCCGTGGAAATAAGGGCCGATATGTGATCCGGCGCGGTCATTTGATTCGGTCGCATCGGCCGGCGGTAGAGCTCGATCGGGGCGGAGATGACGAGGAGTAGGGGGAGGAGATTTCAAAGCCAGTGCTTCCTTGTGCCGATACAACGACGCAACTACCGTGTCCGAACAGCGAAATGACGTGAACCGATGGAGGTGAGCAATGTTCGAATTCTACCTGCCTGTTCTCGCCGAGGCATCGGGCTGGGAACAGATCGTATTTCCCCTGATTTTTCTGTTTTTTGCGGTGATTTTGCTCTTTGTGGGCTACCGGGCCTTTTTTAAAAAGAGGCTCATCGAAAATGTGCCGACCTCAAAATGTCAGGGGGTCACGATTGGGCTCAACGAATTAAAGGGTACCTCCGAGGCGAGGCCGCCGCTCAAATCGTATTTGAGCGAACGCGACGTCGTCTACTACAGCTACAAGATCGAAGAGCAATATAAAAAGACGGTCAGAAAAGACGGCAAAAAGCGCACCAAAAAGAAGTGGCGCACCATCGCTTCGGAGACGCGCTATAAGCCGTTTATGCTCCACGATGATACGGGCAATATTCGCGTCAATCCCCGGGGGGCTGAATTTCACGGCGACAAGGTGGTCTCCAAGACCTGTCGCCGCTCCGATCCGATGTATTACGGAAAGGGCCCTCGACGCCGGGTCCGGCGCTCCACCGGAAAGCGGCGGTTTCGCGAGGACATTATCGCCCACGGCGAGAAAACCTACGTGATGGGCAGCGCTCAGATCCGCGACGATATCGCCAAACCCGAGATCGGCGACGACGAATTTGCCGACCTGTTTTTGATCTCCTCGCAGAGCGAGGACAAGTTGATCTCGAAATTCGCCTGGCAGGCCCGGGGCTGTTTTTTCGGGGCCATCCTCTTCGCCGCCGCCGTACCGTTGATCTATACCATGCAGTCTCAGGGCCTTGATATTGGCCCCGCCTTCGAGGCCTCTGTTATCTGGATGGTGTTGGTCGGGATGATGGTCTTTTCGCTGGTCTTTTTTCTGTATCTAAAAACGGTATTCAACGGTCTCGTCGACCTGCGAAACCGGGTCGCCCGGGCCTGGTCGATGCTGGAGGTGGAGTTTAAGCGTCGCCACGATCTGATCCCCAATCTGGCACAGATGGTCCAGGGATTTGCAGACCACGAAAAGGAGACGATGGAGGCCGTCACCGAGGCCCGATCGGCGGCCGGCGGAGGGGCCGACGAGGTCTCCTCGGCAATCGATGAGCAGACCTCGGCATTGGGCAATATCTTCGCCATTGCCGAGGATTATCCAGAGATTAAAGCCGATGCTGGATTCCGGAAATTGATGGAGGAGTTGACCCGTTGTGAAGATAAGATCGCGTTGGCGCGCAGCTTTTATAACGACAGCGTCGAGCGGGTCAATAATCGGGTGCATACCTTCCCGGATATGCTGCTGGCTCCGCTGGCTGGAACCGAGGAAGAGTCGTTGTTGGCCTTCGATGAGTTTGAGAAAAAACCGGTCGAAATTGACCTTCAGCCGGACGTGTCGGAAGAAGACGAGGAATTCGTGGAAAGCGAACAAGTCGACGACGACGAGATGGTCGATGACGACGAAGCCGTGGCGGAAGGTGTCTGATGTCTTTAATCATCGTTGCCAGCAGTGGCATTGTGGGCTGGATGCTGCTGATCATGTTGCCGCTGGCCGTGATCTTGTTGGCCAAGGCCGCTGACGCGGTATCTCATCACTTATTGATAAAACATACGCCTACCTCCGACTGCGGTGGAGTGTTGCCGGGGTTGGTGGAGGTCAAGGGGACGGTCGCTGTTGACGAAGCGCTTCAGTCGCCGCTGACTGACCGTGAGGTCGTTTATTTCGACTACGATGTCGAAGAGGAATTTAAGACCTCGTCCGATAAATCGTCGTGGAAGACGATTGCCGAGGAATCGGCGAAGGTGCCCCACTTTTATCTTCGCGACGAGACCGGACGAATCCGCGTCGATCTGAGCGGTGCCGAAATTCATCCGGCTCAGGCGGTAGACCAAAAATGCCGAAGTAGCCACGAATTATATGCTCGCGGAGGGGATTCCAAAGGCGGTAACTCCCGGGGAGTTCGTAAATTTCGCGAGGAACATCTCGCCGTCGGCGACGAGATCTACGTCTTCGGAACGGCCGACGATTGCCCCGATCTGGGCATCCCGCAGATCGGCGCCGGCGATGATAGCGACCCGTTTATCGTCTCCACACGCGATGAAAGTGACGTCGCCGATCGCTATTTCAATCGCGCCGCCTGGCAATTTGTCGTCGGTGGGGCGATGGCGACCTCTATCCCCGTTCTGGGCACGGTGGCCTCTGAAGGCGTCTCCGTGAGCGAGGCGCTTGATATTGCCATTTTACCCACCTTTCTCGTCGGACTGGGTGTGGTGGGGCTGATCTGGGCGATTTACCGGCTAAAACACAGCGAGCACCTCGAGGATTTGCGCCTTCGGGTCAATCAATCTCGTCAGTTATTGCAGCGCGAATGCCGACATCGAGAAAATTGTATCGAAGAGGTGGCGGCGGCGATTCGGGATGTCGCCGGACGGCGGACAAAATCTCAGATTGACGATTGGATAACGCAGCGCCGCGAGAGGGCCCTGACGGGCAGCGGCAGAATTTCGGTGCGTCGATTATGCACGACTATCGACGAGCAGACCGAGGTCTTGGATAAGCTCTTTCAGATCGCTGAAGGGCTCCAAGAACTGGAGTCCGATCCGGCATTTTATCTGCTGCTCGAGGAGCTCACACGCTGTGAAAAGCAGATCACGATGGCCCGTAATTTTTATAATGAGGGCATCTGGCGGATGACTCGGGAGCCCGAGGCGGCCACCGGCGATCTGCCGGCGACGAATTCCACCGATGCGATGACATTTCGGCGTTTTGAGCGAAAACCCATCGATATCGTATTGCCCGAAGATCCGGACTCGGAATACGGCGGCGATTTCGAACAAAGGCCCACAGAAAAGCCTCCTGAGCGCGATCCGCCACCGACGCCTGCCGATCCGCCACCGACGCCTGCCGAGCCACCGGAGGTCTCCGAAGACTCGGCATCGGAGTCAGAGGACGACGGTGAGCCCGACGTGCTCGCCGCACAAATTGGTGATACCGACACCGGTGTCACCATGAGATTCGGCAGCAGCGAGGGATTTGCGGAGCCGGCCAGTTTTAAAAATGTCGGCCAATACGGAAAAAGCCGCAGCTTCGATGAGATCGGCATGGGCTGGGATTTCGGCGACGATGACAGCGAAGAGCGCGAAGCCTACGGCTTTGGCGTCGGTGAGCGAGCCTCGTTGAGCCAGATGCAGTGGCCGTCGCGCGAAGAGGCGTCCGGCGATCGTGAGCCCTACGGCTTTAGCGCCGCCGACCGCCGCAGGGTCGACGGATTTTCAGACGACGAATGATCCGGGCTAACCCTCAATCTTCTAATCCCTCGGGGATTTTACTGGTCTGGAGAAATCGAATCAGCGCCTGGCGCATGATCCGTTCCTCGATAAGGCCGGTGCCGATGAGGTTATTTCGCTCGATCGGATCGTCGATATAGTCGTAGAGTTCGTTGGAATTCGTCGTCAGATCCATGATGTAGTGATAGCGTCGATAGACGACGGCGCGGGTATGTCGCCGCGGCCGTGAATAGGAATTTTCTTGAAAGACCATCCGGTCTTCATCGGGCTCGGCGCCGTAGTAGACGGGGACCTGACTGACCATGGTCGACTCCTCGGGGATGTCGATGCCGGCCAGATCGAGGACCGTGGGATAGACATCGTTGAGCGAGACCGGCGGATCGATGCGGCCGGGCTCGATGCCCGGACCGGTGACCAATTTGGGGACCTGCGTGACGATTCGATATAGATTTCGGGCGTGGGGATCGGAGCCGTGTTCGTCGAAATTCTCACCGTGGTCGGCGCTGAAGATCGTAAATATCGGCCGCTCCGAGTCGGCTTTGACCTCGTCGATAAATTCCAAAAACTCCTGCATATGCTTGTCGGTATAGGTCAGCTCCTCGTCATAGCGATCGAGGCGCTCTTCGCCGTAGCCGATCTCCGGATGATTCGTATACGGCGTATGCGGATCGTAGTAGTGAACCCACAAAAAATAGGGCTCGTCCTCGTCAGCCAATCGCCCCAGCGTGTCGATGCTCGCCTCCGTGACCATCGGCGCCAGGTGCCGCACTTGACGGCCGCAGACATTTTCGAAGCTGTGAAATCCGCGGCGAATATCCCAGGTGTCGCGGCCGAAGACGCTGCCGCACATCACGGCTTCGGCGTTATAGCCGTTGTCGGTCAGGACCTCACCCAGAAGTTGTTCCTCCTCCACGATCGGCGGAGGAAAGCGATTTCCGTGCTCAAATCGCACCTGAAATGGCGTCTTTCCGGTCATCAACGACCAGAAACTCGGTCCCGTCCCGGAGTCCGCCGTAAAGGCGCGGTCGAAGACCAGGCTTCGCTCGGCAAGGGCGTCGAGATTCGGCGTGGTGTCGCGGTCGTGACCCATAAATCCCACCCGGTCGACGCGCACGGAATCCCATGTGATAAAGATAAACGAGGGCCGTTTCTCAAATTCGGGTCGCTCGTATTCGGGCACCTCTTCACGTGCGAAAGGCCTGTCGTAGCTGGGGTTCATGCATTGCTCTTCGTATTCCTCGTTCGACGTTCCGTCTACGGGAAGCCCGTCCGGGCCCAGTGGCGGGCAGTCGCTGCGGTCGAAGAGACGATCCAGATCGGTATGGCGCTGCACGGCGTTAAACGCAAAATGGGCGCTCTCGCCGTGGAGTACCAACAGCCGGCGCGCCTCCGGCTGTTGGCTGCACGTTCCGATGAGCAAAACGGCGATGACGGGCGCCGAAAACGGGGCGTAGCGAAGCATGGCCGGAAGCGATTTCACCCGCCGGCGGATAGCAAAACACATCGCCGGGTGGAGCACCAACGCGGCGGCCACCAGGCCGATGGCCGGTCCCTCGAGCGCCAGAAATAGCTCGCGCTGACCAAGCAGCGCGTAGGTGCCGCCGGCCAGGCCAATCACAGCCAGGGCGATCGACACGATCGGAGTGTTGACCCACCGAAAGAACTCGTGCCGGTGCAAAACTCTGAAGAGTGCGGCCAGTGCGCGCCGGAGGGCGAGGCCCATGATCAGCAGTGCTGTGGCCAGCACAATCTGGGCCACCATCGCTGCCGCGGCGATAAGCCAGGGCACGTTTCGGCCCTCGATGATCTGAGCGACGACCACGACACTGCCGACCACAAAGAGCGCCGCCGCAAAAAGACCGGCCAATAATGACGCCAGCCGCTCCGCGTCGCGTTCGTCGTGGCGCTCCCTCCACCAGCGACGGGCTGTATCGAGAAGGCGGTCGATCAAGAAATTCGTCGACGCTCTGCCAGTGGCGGCCCACAACAGAGCTGCCGATCCGAGTGCCCACAATGATGCGCCGAGGCCCCAGATCGCGGCGAAGACCACCCAGCCGGCAGCGCTTCCCGCCGTTCCTACGCCAGTCGCTGAGGAGAGAGCCATGGCCCAGTCGGCGGTGCCGGCGGCAACGAAGGTGAGCAGCGCGGCGATAAACCAGGCGCTCAA
>SKQC01000331.1 GCA_007119175.1 Myxococcales bacterium
ACCAGAACCAGAATCAGAACCAGAACCAGAACCAGAATCAGAACCAGAACCAGAATCAGAATCAGAATCAGAATCAGAACCAGAACCAGAACCAGAATCAGAACCAGAACCAGAACCAGAACCAGAACCAGAATCAGAACCAGAATCAGAACCAGAACCAGAACCAGAATCAGAATCAGAACCAGAACCAGAACCAGAACCAGAACCAGAACCAGAACCAGAACCAGAACCAGAATCAGAACCAGAACCAGAATCAGAACCAGAATCAGAACCAGAATCAGAACCAGCCCGAGCCGGATAGCTTCGATATGCCCGATGAGATCGGGCAGGCGCTGCTCTCAGAGTTCATGAAGTCGCCGACGGAGACCTCGGCCGCGGACGGGCAATGGGTCGAGTTTTATAACAACACCGAGGAAGATGGCCTCGATCTCGATGGATGCCTCATCGAGACCACCGAGGGGAGCTACGAGATCGAAGAAACTCTCGAGATCTGGCCCGATCAGGTCGTGACCATCGCCAGTGGTGACGAGCCTGGATTCGATCCCGATCTGATCATCGACGATCTCAGCCTCTCCGAGGGGAGCGGGATCATCGAATTGAGCTGCGACGATCTATTCATCACCGATATCAGCTATGATGACGGCGAATATTATCCGAGCACTGACGGCGTCAGCATCGTCCGCGACTCCGATCTCGTCGAGCTTCTCGACGACCAGCCCTGGATGTGGTGTGAGGGAACGGGAGCCTATAACGGAGCGGATATCGGAAGCCCCGGTGAAGCTGCCGAGCCCTGCCCCTGGTATGATGAAGACACGGCCGACGATATCACTGCCCTTCGAGCAGAAGCGCCGTCGACCGACGAAGATCCGCCCACCAGCGAGGACACCACCTTAGAACACGTTCTGGTCACCTATGTCCGACCTGAGATCGGCGGCGACCCTGCCGGATTTTTCATTCAGGCATCACCGGATGGACCGGCGCTATTCGTTCCCGTCGAAGACGCCGAAGAGGTCGAAGACGTTCCGGTCCGCCCAGGTCACCTCATCAATCTCGAAGTGACCGAGACCGATAATCTCGGCGGACCAAAGGTCATCAGCGAATTCGATCTTGTCGACATCGTCCGTCTCTATATTCCTCCCCATATGTTGACCACGGATATCAGCGATGCCGACGACGTTCTGGACAATCTGCATCACTACGAGTCGCGAATTATCTCCGCTGAGTTCAGCATTGAGTCCGATGACAGCTATGCGGGCCCCGGATTTCGTTCCTTCGATATTATGACCGACGGTATGGAGGGAGAAAGCGATGTCGGCGACGGGATGGAGTTTCGCGTTCCCACTTATTTCGTCGACGACCTCGGCCTGGAGTCGGGATGCGTGCTCGCCATCGAAGATCTACCGATGTGGCGTTTTTCTATGAACGCCCAGTTGTCGATCTGGCAATGGCAGGAATTGGAATTTGTCGACGGTTGTCCGGCGACGATGCCGATGTCCGCGGCGGCCATCGACGAGACGACCGTCGAGATCACCTTTAGCCGACCGCTGGAATCGGTGGAGTCCGATGGCAGCGACTTTACGATCGATGGTCTCGACGTCACGGAGGCGATCCTCGACCACGACGTGGTCATCCTTGAAACCAGCGAACAAACAGCGGCGCAGGCCTATACGGTGGAACTGGCCGACGAGCTCACCGATATCTGGTCAAATCCCGTCACAGGCCAAACGGAGTTTCTGGGCATGATGGACCGTCCGGCGGATCCAATGGACGTCGTCATCACCGAGTTTATGGCCCGGTTTCAACCCGGAGGAGGTGACCCCGGTGAATATATCGAGGTGCATAATCCCACCGGCGAGACGTGGAATCTGCATGGCTGTGTCCTCGGAAAGACGGATACACAAAATTACACCATCAGCACCGATATTATCCTCGAGCCCGGCGACGATGCGCTATTTACCAGCAGTGAGGGCGGGGCCGCGGAGCTCGATGAAGACGATGTCTTCAACTTCTCCAATCTGGTCAATGGTGGAGATACCATCTTTTTAGAATGTGATGAGGAGACGATCGACGAGCTGGAATATCCCGGTTCGGCGGTCGAACTCGGCATTTCCTATCAGAAGGACGTCGACTCTTTGACCGAATCCAACGCCGACGGCGGCATCACCGATCACTGGTGTTTGACGCCTGAGGACGAGGATTACGAATATTGGGTCGGCGACGATGAGGATGATAATGCGCCGAAATACGGAACGCCGGGAGAGGAAAATCTCTCCTGTGAGTGACGTCGAAAAACGAGCATGAGGTCGTCTTGCGGCGGCCTCGACTCTTCCCCCGATCGGTCTTTGTTGGCCGGTCGGGGTTTTTTCATTGTGTCTGGCAAAAGGTTGGACTCAACAAAAAAATGCCCCCAGGAAGAACCCTGGGGGCAAGGGGGATATGAGCCCGTCTGGGGGGAGACAGGCTCTGGTGGTCGGTCCGGTTGGGGGGGAGCCGGGCCGACCGGGTGCGCCGGAGCATGCTCATAGTTGAGGGAGGAGCATGACGTCCCTCTCGTGAAGGGGGGTTCACGGTGTTGAGAGACTCTCCAAACGCAAAAAGAAAGCTAGCGTAGGGCTGCCGGGGTCGTCAAGAGTTTTTGCCAAAAAAATCATGGCCCCAATAAATCCATAAATACTGTAGACCTCCGCTGTGGCTGTATCCGAGCTGAGGCGGGGAGCCAGCGACCTTTAGCCCTATTAGGTCACGATTCCCTCGACTTTTCGCGTGCCGAGTCAGATGGAGCCGATGACATCTTGTCATCGTTGGCGCAAAAAAAGGCGCCTTTGACTCGGTCCAGGTAGACCGTGGTGATCGTGCGTCACCTCGACAGTTGGCCGGCCCTGTGAGACGAGGCCGCTGGCGCGGCACGATGGGAAGATCCCATCGGCTCCATTGGATGGTTGTTTTACCGAACAACATGGAGTGTCCTCACTGCCGCAATATATCAGCCTCCCAGCTAGGGTTAACTTATCGGCATTACCTTTAGCCCGGAACATTTATGAGATTTCCCGGCGCAGCCGAAGTGTGGTGAATAATCCGGGTCAGATATGTTAAGTCATCTGCGACGTACACAGACCACTACGGACAACAGCGGGCCTCTAGCAGCCAGATAAGCGAGCAGGAATTATTATGAGCACAGAGATTCCCCGAAGTCGCCGGGAGTTTGAGCGGGCGCTGTCGGCTCTTAAAAAAGAGATCCAGGGCGGAAGTGAAAACCCGGGATCTTATGGCTGTGATAATTGCCAGCGCTGCTATCACTGTATGTTCACCACGGGCAGTCGCGATTGTTCTTTTTGCACTTATTGTCGCGACTGCACTGGATGTAGCCGATGTACGCAATGTGTGGAATGTGAGAATTGCCACGACTCCAATTATTGCGTCAGGAGTAAAAATTGTTCGGCCAGTTCGTATTTGATCCTCAGCGAGGATTGCGCCGAATGTGTGTTTTGCTTCGGCTGCGTGGGATTGGTTCAGGAGGAATTTCATATCCTCAACCAGCCATTTACACGTCAGGAATATTTCGAGTTGGTGGCCGAACTAAAGGCGGCGATGGGCATCGAGGCCGGAAAATAAGAAAAAAGAAGCAAGGTCGGGAGCAGATTGATTCGACGGATAATCCGGGTTATTGGCTCCAAATTTGTAACGGGCAAAATGAATGGCACATAAGCAGGAATTGCAACGTGAACTCGGCCTGTGGTCGATTATCGCCATTAGCATGGGAGCGATGATTGGAAGCGGGATTTTTATCCTTCCCGGGTTGGCGATGGCCGAGGCCGGTCCGGCCGTGATTCTGGCCTTTATTTTGGCCGCCGTATTGGTGGTGCCGGCGGCCGTCAGTATTGCCGAGTTGGGAACGGCGATGCCCGAGGCCGGTGGAGACTATGTATTCATCGAGCGGGGAATGGGGCCGGGGGCGGGCACGATCGCCGGCCTGGGCACCTGGCTGATGCTGATGTTTAAGGGCGCTCTGGCCTTAGTGGGGGGGATGTTTTACCTCAAGGCGGTGATGACTTTACCCAGCGTGGAAGCCGTGGCGGTGGTGATCGGGACCATTTTGATCGCCGTCAATGTCTTCGGGGTCAAACAGACCGGGGGGCTTCAGACGGTAATGGTCATCGTCATGGTCCTGATTTTGGGTGGCTTTGTCTCCGTTAGCCTTATTCAGGTAGAAAACCAGCATTATCAGCCCTTCTTCGCCGATGATGCCATGGGGGGCTTGATGACGGCGACAGCGATGGTCCTGGTCTCTTATGCCGGGGTGACCAAGGTTGCTGCTGTTGCCGAGGAGATTGAAGATCCGGGGCGCAATTTGCCGCTGGGATTATTGCTGTCGCTGGGCGTGACGACGCTATTATACGCGCTGATCGTCTTCGTCCTCGTCGGTATCGTCGAGGGCGAAGCCCTGGCGGGATCGAATATTCCCATGGTGGACGCCGTGGAGCCCTTTTTCGGGTTTGGCGGAGTCGTTCTCATCGTCGTCGCTGCCATGTTGGCACTGATCAGCACCGCCAATGCCGGGATTTTGACGGCCTCTCGTTACCCCTTTGCGCTGAGCCGAGATCGGCTGCTGCCGGAGTTTTTCGGGCGAGTCCACGAGGGATTACACACGCCGGTGGTGGCGATTTTAATCACCGGCGGGGCGATGCTTGCGATCATTGTCTTTTTGCCCGTCGAAGAGATCGCCAAGACGGCCGGTTCATTTCAGATTATTGTCTATATTCTGGTCAATATCGCCCTGATCGCCTTTCGTACCTCCAATCTAGACTGGTACAACCCGGAATTTAAATCCCCATTATATCCCGGCATTCAGATCTTCGGGATTATCTCCGGGGTGGCCATCTTGACTCAGATGGACACTTTGCCGCTTGTCGGCGGAGTGGGCATCGTCGTTGGCGGCACTTTATTTTATTTGCTGTACGGAAAATCGCGGGTCGATCGCGAGGGAATTATCGGTGAGGCGCTGGCGATGACGATGGACGTGGAAGCTCCGGTGGGACGGCCCTATCGGGTGGTGGTGCCCATTGCCAAGCGCGAAGGAATCCGGGGGTTGATTCAGATCGCGGCAGCCAGTGCGGCGCCCCATGGCAACGCGGAAATTATCGCCGTCAACGTCATCAAGGTCCCCGACCAGACCTCGTTGACCCAGGAGATCGAAAGCGAAGTAGAGCGGATGAACGAGCAACAGGAGCTGCTCGAGGAGGCGATTGCCATCTCCGAGGAGCTCGGGTTTTCAGCCCGGGTCCATCCCATCGTCGGACGCGATATCTCCGGGGCGATTATGCACGTCATCGAAGAGGAGGAAGCCGACGAGGTGATCCTGGGCTGGAAGGGCGAGCGCAAGCGGCGAGAGAATATTCTGGGGTCGATTATCGATCCCATCGTCCAGGAGGCTCGATGCGAGGTGACCCTGGTCAAACTGCGTCATGAGACGATTGGCGATACGGTGGCCTTTATCAACGATGGTCCCTATGCCGCGGTGACGGTTCGCCGGGCTGCCGAGTTGGTGGCCAGCGAAGAGGGGGCGAGCTTGACGCTGGCCAACGTGGAGGTCCCCACTGACGGTGTGAGTGACGAGGAGCTTACACAACGAGGCGTCGATATCATCGATCGCGTCGCCGCCGAAGCCGATCTTGAGCCGGGAGACTACCAGACAGACGTCATCATCTCAGATGATGTCGAATCGGCCCTGTTAAAGAAGGCCGAGGACTTTCGCACGGTGTGCATCGGTGCCACCCAATCGAAGCGCTTTGAGCGGGTTTTATTCGGGGCGATCCCCGAAAAAATCGGCGAGGAGGCCTCGGGGACGGTGGTCATTGTACAGGCCGAGGATTTGAGCCGGCGCTCAATCTGGACGGTGTTAAGGGAAAGACTTTTTCGACGAGAAAGATAAACCGGTGAACAGATTCGAAACGTTCCGTGTTTTTTGGCCGACGAGGTAGAACGATGGGCGATGAGATTCTTCAGGTAGCAGCGCTGACGGTAAGCGATCGGGCCAGCCGCGGGGAGTACGACGACAAAAGTGGTCCCGCCATCGAGGCCTGGCTTCAGCGAGCGGTGGTGACGCCCTTTGAGCTTCACCGCAGAATTGTACCCGACGAATTCGACGAGATTGCCCAGGCCATCGTCGAATTTACCGACGAAGTGGGGGCTCACCTGGTATTGACCACCGGGGGAACGGGACCGGCCGTGCGCGACGTCACCCCGGAGGCGACGTTGTCGGTGGCCGACCGGGAGATGCCGGGATTCGGCGAGCGAATGCGCTCTATCAGCCTTCAATATGTGCCCACGGCGATTTTGTCGCGGCAGGTGGGAGCTCTGCGCGGCCGCTCGCTGATCGTCAATCTACCGGGCAGCCCGAAGTCGATTGCCGAGATTCTCGACGAATTATTTGCCTCCATCCCCTATTGTATCGAATTGATGGACGGACCCTTCGTCGACACCGATCCGGAGGTCGTGGAGGCATTTCGACCGGCAAAATAGCCGACAAAAGACTCGCCAACTCACCAGGGAGCACTCTTGGGACAGCACGATACTCAGCGCGGCCAGGGGGAATTGCAGGCATTGATCAAATCCTGGCGTTCAGGCCGGGGCCTCGGAAAACATCTGACGGCGATTGAACATCTGCCTGCAAAGCAGGCGCAATACGGCTCAGTACCGAAAGAACTCGATGAGCGCCTGGCGGCGATGCTCGATGAGCGGGGATTTAACAGGCTGTACAGCCATCAGGTCCAGGGCGTGGAGCACGCTCTGGCCGGCCGCCACCACGTGGTGGTGACGCCGACGGCCAGCGGCAAGAGCCTATGCTATAATCTGCCGGTTTTAGATGGGCTATTTGACGGGGCGAGCGCCCTGTACTTATTTCCCACCAAGGCTTTAAGCCAGGATCAGACCGCAGAGCTAAATGCGCTTATCGCTCATGTCGAGGGCGCCGATCCGAGCTGGGAGGCTCAGGTCTACGACGGTGACACTCCCCCCGATGTGCGCCGGCGGATCCGCCGGCAGGGCCGGGTGGTGGTGACCAACCCCGATATGCTGCACGCCGGGATTTTGCCTCACCATGGAAAATGGGCCACCTTTTTTCGCTCCCTGAAATACGTGGTCATCGACGAATTGCACACCTATCGCGGGGTATTCGGAAGCCATGTGGCCAATGTGCTGTGGCGACTTCGGCGTATCTGCGAGCATTACGGCGTGGAGCCGACCTTTGTGGCCACCAGCGCCACCATCGCCAATCCCCGTCAGCTCGCCCGGAATCTGACCGGTCTGGACTTCGAGTTGGTCGATAAAAACGGCGCCCCGGCCTCGGAGCGCTATCTATGTTTTTTAAATCCCCCCATCATCGATGCCGAGCAGATGCGGCGAAAAAGCCCGCTCACCGTGGCCTGCCGGGTGGCGCAGGACTCGCTTCGCCGCGACTGCGGGACTATCGTATTTGCCCGCAGCCGGCGATCGGTGGAGATCCTGGTCAATCGCCTTAAACGCCGGCTGGAGCGCGATCGAAATCCAGTGACCTCTCCCGACGCCGTGGCCAGCTATCGCGGTGGCTATCTGCCAAAATTACGCCGCTCGATTGAACGGGGGCTGCGGGAGGGACGGCTTCGAGGAGTGATTTCGACAAACGCCCTGGAGCTGGGCATCGATATCGGCAGTCTCGACGTCTGCATCACGGCCGGTTATCCGGGGACGATCGCCTCGACCTGGCAGCAGATGGGTCGCGCCGGTAGAACCGGCGGGATCAGCCTCGCCGTGGTGATCGCCGGCTCCGATCCGGTGGACCAATTCATCATCAATCACCCCGATTATTTTCTGGGGCGATCGCCGGAGGCGGCGCGTATCGACGCCGCTAATCTGCTCATCGCCGTGGAGCACCTCAAATGTGCCTGCTACGAATTGGAGTGGACCGACGGTGAGGCATTCGGCGCCCTCGATGCCGATCAGACCGGGGAGGCCCTGGAGTTTTTGGCCAGCCATATGAGCGTCGTTCAGCGCCAGGGAAACCGCTGGAAGTGGACCACGCGCACCTATCCGGCCTCCGAGGTCAGTCTGCGAAGTCTTGCTGAAGAGAATTTTGTCGTCGTCGACCTCACCGGCACAGAGCCCAATGTGGTAGCCGAGGTCGATTTTGAGAGCGCACATCTCGAATTATATCCCAACGCGGTCTACCAGATCAGCGGTGAGCCCTATCGAGTCGAGCGCCTCGATTATGACGAACGCAGAGCCTATGTGCGAAAAAGCGACGACGGCTATTATACGACGGCCATGCATTATTCGGCGGTCCATGTCCTCGACGCTTTCGACGAGCGCGATGCTGTGCGCACCGAGATTGGCTTCGGCGAGGTGCGGGTCACCCAGAGGTTCGTGGGCTATAAAAAGATCAAATTCGGCACCGGAGAAAACGTCGGCTACGGCGAACTAAACTTGCCGGAACTCGATCTGCATACCATGGCCTATTGGGTCCATCTTCGCGCCGACGAATTCGCAGATATTGACCAGGGATTTGTCGACGATCCGGACCGATGGGCTCGGCTCGTTCAGGGATTGGGCACCGTATTATTGACGTCGGCGGCGCTGAAGATGATGTGCGATCCACGCGATCTGAGCCTGTGCATCGGCTCGGTACGCCACGATCAGTGGTGGAGTGAGGACTACGAGGGGCTGGCGGTGCGCGACGCAGACGGCGAGGCATTGCCGCCGGACGCCGGGCGGGTCGCACCGGCCATCTATGATCCCCACATCTTTTTATACGATCGCTATCCCGGCGGCGTGGGATTGGGCGAGGGATTATTCGACGAGCACCAGTCCTTTGTACGTCGCGCCGGCGAGTTACTTCAGGGATGTCCCTGCGAGGCCGGCTGCCCGTCCTGTGTCGGTCCTCCGGAGCCGGGATTAAAGCCGGTCAAAGAAGATGTCGGCGCCGTCCTGCGGGCCATGGCCGCCGGCGACTAAAGCCGCCGCCCATGGCCCGACACGGCGATTTATTCCTCGTCCTCGGCCCCTTTATTCTCGCGGGGATCGAAGACGGTGTCGATAAGACCGTATTCTTTGGCCTGCACGGCGCTCATATAATTGTCGCGATCCGTATCCTCCTGGATGCGCTCTAAGGGCTGGCCGGTATGTTCGACCAGGATATGATTGAGCCGTTCTCGCAGACGGAGGATCTCCTGGGCCTGAATTTCGATATCCGAGGCCTGTCCGCCCATTCCACCGCGCAGCATCGGTTGGTGGATAAGAATCCGGGAGTGGGGCAGGGCGTAGCGTTTGCCCGGCTCGCCGGCCGCCAATAACAGCGCTCCCATCGATGCCGCCTGGCCCATGCAATTTGTCGAGACCTGCGGGCCGATATAGCGCATCGTATCGTAGACGGCGAGTCCGGCGGTGACGCTTCCGCCCGGCGAGTTGATATATAGACTGATATCCTTGTCCGGATCTTCGCTCTCCAGATACAACAACTGAGCGATGATACTATTGGAGACCTGGTCGGTGACCGGCGTTCCCAAAAAGATGATCCGGTCTTTGAGAAGGCGACTAAAAATATCCCAGCCGCGTTCACCGCGGTGTGTTTCTTCTACAACGGAGGGGATAAAACCCATGGTTTCGTCCTACGTGAAAGTGTCAAAATTGTCGCTGAGCATCACAATGAGTGGAGACGAGGAGTAATGTCCCCACAGCAAAACAAAAAATCAACTGCCAACCTTCCCCGGCGTCCTGTAAAGGCACCGTTTTTCGATCGCGATATCCACGTCGTGGCCCGCGATCTATTGGGCCGCGACCTGATTCGGCACCGCGGCGAAGTGGTCCTGCGAGCACGGATCGTGGAGGTCGAGGTCTACGAAGGGCCAAATGACGCTGCAAGCCACGCCAGCAGCGGTGTCCCCACGGCGCGCACTGAGCCTATGTTTGGCGATCCGGGGACGATCTACGTCTACACCGTCTACGGGATGCATCAATGCCTCAACCTGCGTGCGCCCTCGTCGGTTGGTCCGGGGGCGATTCTCATACGCGCCTGTCGGCCCCTTCAGGGAAAAGCATATATGGCGCTCGCCCGGGGGCTCGTCGATGCCATCGAGGACTACGATGACGACGAGTCAATGCAGCGGAACTTGATGAGCGGGCCGGCCAAGCTCTGTCAGGCCCTGACGATCGACACCGACTTTAGCGGGACATTGATCGGCGACGAGCTGAGTCTTGCTGAGGGAGAGGCGATCCTGAAAGCAGAGCCGGCACGCATCAAGGCCACGGCTCGGATCGGATTGAATAAAAAAACCTGCGGGGAGTGCACTGAGCGGCCCTGGCGCTACGTCGTCGCCGACAGCAAGTGGGCGTCTCGATAAGATGCGCTCAGATCACAGCACTACGGTCAGAATCACGAGAATACTGACGATGACGGCAACGGCGACCACTGCCACGACGAGCCCAGAAATATTCGACGACGATCCCTGGCGGGTCAGCGAATAACTCGTGGTGACCAATTCGCCACTTTTCTTCGGTCGCGGGCGGGAGAAGCGGCGGTCCCGTTTTTTCGTCGACACATAAGAGCGCTTAATGCCGAGTTCCAACAACTCCTCGGAGGGCTCGATGGGAACCGAAAACTCGATCTCGTAGCCCGCAGAAACGGCGTCGGGATCTCGCACCGGCAGGGCCTCGACGATGGGAATCTCCTCGAGATCTTCGTCGTCTTCGGCTTCTCGGGCGGCGATGGCGCTCTCCTCGAGATCGTCGAAGGCGCCGTCCAGGGTCTCGTCGATTTCGTCTTCGTCGCCGAGTAGCTTTTCGTCCTCATCTTCATCGATACCGACCGCGTCGGCGTCGACGATCGGTGGAGCGTCACGGTCTTGCTCATCGAGCTCGTCGGTATCGCGAAGCTCGTCGATCTCGTCGATTTCATCAGCTTCGGCAGCGGCGAGGCGATCGCTGGGAAGAAGTTCGTCCGTGTCGCGCAGTGGATCGATATCGTCATCATCATCATCGCTGTCGACGGCTTCATCGACACCATCGGTGTCATCGACTGCCGCCTCCGGCGGGTCATCGCTGGACTGTGTATCGTCGATGTCGGTCGCCGGTTTTGCCTCCATCGGCGCCGTTTCATCAGTCGGTCCGACATCGCTTATCTCGCCTTCGTCGCTATCACTTATCTCGTCTTCATCCTCCGGGGGGATTTCGTCGAGGACGATATTCCACTGTGAGCGCGATTCGCGATCCGAGCCCATGACCGAATCATTGCTGTCTTCATCGATCTTGCCCAATTCATCGAGCCGGGCGTTTTCGGCGACTTCTTCTTCCGTCAGTTCGGAGGTGACGAAGACCTCTTCAGGTAGGTCGTGGCGGTGAAGGTTGCCGCCCGGTCCATCGTCATCGGCGCTCGATGCGGACTCCAGTGTTGGCGCCGAATAATTTTGTTCATCCCCGTCGAGTGGGGATGGGATATCGGCCGGCTCGCTTTCGATAGCCCCCGGCGATTCTTCACCGCTTTGCTCTTTTGTGCCGGCGTCGACGGCGATGGATGGATCGATGATCGCCGCCGCCGGTCGCGCCGGGGCACTGGAGTTCGAGGCGCTGTCCTCGAGGTCATCGTCATCGTCGAATTCAGGCCGCTCGATGAGCTCCGTTTTTTCCTCGGGGCCGGCGGTTTCCGGGGCTTTTTTCGGCGGACGGGCATCGAGACCATTGCTTTTATCTGGCTTCGGTTCCGGCTCGTCTTCTTTGAGAAGATCGAGGGTGCGCTCCGTCATCATCGTGATTTCGTCGGAGTCGCGAATGACGCCCTCTACCTCATCGGAGGGTACCGGTGGCTGCGATGACGACGACGGACCGGAGCGCAAGATGGCGGCACCGGGGCGTTGAGACTTGCTGTCGGGAGAATCAGACGCGGAAGCCGCCGGTGTCGGCTCGACGGGGTCTCGGTCGGACGCCGCTTTATCAGCGGCCCGATCAGTGATCACCGTCTCCGGTTGGTTGTCGTGCGCTTCAGCCAGAGAGGCGAAAAGGTCGACAAACCCCGGATCTTCGCCGATCGGCGACCAGTCGTCGGCGTCGTCATCGTAGAGCAAATCGGTAGGGCGAATTACCCAGTTGCGAATAAGGCGTTCAACCTTGTCGCGACTGTCGCACCGATAATGCCGAATGTCAGTCTTTATTCGGTACATGCAAGGTCTGAGGGCCATTGCTTGCGGTGTGAAAACAGAGTTGAACTGAGCTTAGTCCGACGGGCGCTCAAACTCAACCTGCAACATGACGATCTTCAACGATCCATTTGCTGGTTGATCTCGGCGGCCACATCCCTGAGATGGACTTCTTCTTCCGGGTCGGCGATGAGGCGTTTGATCCAGCGGTGGTGTGAATACGGGTCGGTATTTCCCACGGTTTTCAGCCATTTTACGCGGACCGACTCACCCCAGATGACATGGTGGATCGTCTCGTCGGGCTCCTCGAAGGTCAACGCCTCGCAGCGCTCGTCGGGATCGGTGCGCCGAAATTGACGTCGCGCCCAGTCGGCGTCCTCCGGGGTGGCCACCAACTTAAAAGCCTCTAGCGCCGCGCAGCGCCGTATCGGCTCCTCCTCGGTTTCCACGATCTCCAATACCGGATCGCGGGCCTCCTCGCTTCCGATGCGGGCCAGCGCCCAGAAGGCATATGCCATTACTTCTTCGTCGTCATCATCGACCTGCTCCAAAATTGATTCCACGGCCCTGGCGTCCTCCATCATCGCCAACCCGCGAAGCGCCCCGATGCGCACCGAATCGGGGTGTTGGTCATCGATCAATTCCTCCAGCATCAGCCGCGTGGTCCGATCGGCGCCGAGTTTTCCCAGGGTATAGGCGGCCTCGGCGCGGGTCTCATCGTCGTCGTGTTCGGAGGCGACCTCGCGCAGCGGGGGGCGTGAGCGAAGAATCTCGAGAGAGCCCGCCGTCCAGATGGCGCGGCGGCGTACCTCCGGGGCCTCGTCGTCGAAGGCATCGACGATCAGGTCGCGCAGCCCGTCGCGTTCCCAGAGGCGATTGTTGACGGGATCGGCGATATTCGTCAGTGCGGCGACGCGCTGATCGGTGGCCTCCGAGCGCATCTGGACGTGGAAAAACCCCTCGTCGTGATATTGAGAAAAGAAGTCGCCGGTCACAAAATTTAAGGCCACGGCGTTGAAGACGATGGCCAAAAATAAAATGATCGCAAATTCCGCGTTGTGATCGTTGACCGCCGTGGCGTCGATATGATCGTCGTCTTTTTTGGGCTTTTTTCCCAAAAAGACGTCCTCTCGCCAGGAGTCCGAAAAGAAGAGATCGCCGATGAGCACGGTGTGCAAAAATGCGGCGATCAGCAAAAACATCATATTCGCCGTAATCAACCCCAGATTGATCAGGACCGAGCGGCTATGCTCCAAAATATAGGTGGCACTGGCGAATCCCACCGCGACGGTCACAGCCGTGACCAATGCGGCGCACACCACGAGTCGCAACCGCGATCGCGCCGGCCAGGTCAACAATCCCCACTGCGAGACATCGGTTACGAGCTTTATCCGTGGCATCCGTCTGATTGGTCCTGAGAAAAAAGGTGCGGCCGACCCTGACTAAAACGCCGTGGTGCCGCCAATTATTCGCCGCCGTTCTGGTGTGGATGGGGATAGCTGTTGGCCGGGCTTGCTGCAAGCCATCTTACCGGCACCTCGGCGCGAGCAACGGGGATGACAAACATTTTGCTGTGGGCTAAGCAATGCTATCGAGGCTTGGTTGAGACCCTGATCGTGGATGGGGCTATCGCCTCCCCACTACGCATTCGAGGAAGCGTTGTCGCAGTTGCCTGAAATCACATTTCCGCTCAGCGATCCGGTGCTGATCTTTGCGCTTTTAATGGCGCTGATTTTCATCGCTCCCCAGGTGGTCAAGCGATTTAAGATTCCGGGAATCGTGGGGCTGATCCTCGGCGGTGCCCTGGTGGGGCCGTCGATGCTCAATCTCCTCGATCACAATCCCGATGCCGTGCCTCCCGATTTTATGGGGGTTTTGGGCACGGCGGGCCTGATGTACTTGATGTTTCAGGCCGGGCTTTCGCTCGACCTGGCGCGATTTAATCAGCTCAAGGGGCGGAGTCTTGGATTCGGGTTGATTTCTTTTTTGATCCCTCAATTATCCTCGGTGGCCGTCGCTTATTTTTTGCTCGACTTCTCCATTGAAGCGGCGCTGCTTCTGGGGTCGATTATCGGCTCTCATACCTTGATTGCCTATCCCATCGTCGCCCGAATGGGATTGATGAAGAATACGGCGGTCACCATGACCCTGGGCGGCACGCTGGTCACGGACACGTTGTCGCTGTCGATTCTGGCGATCGTCATCGCCTCATTGACCGGAAATACGACATTTGCCTTCTGGGTCACCTTCGCCGTGATGGTATCGGTCTTTGTCTTTCTCGTTTTGTGGGGACTACCGAAGCTGGGCTATATCTTTTTTCGCACCGTGCGAAACCGCCCGGAACTGGAGTTCGGGTTTTTGCTCACCGTATTATTCGTCACCGCCTGGTTGGCCGACGTGGTCGGTCTGGCACCGATTATCGGAGCGTTTGTCGCCGGTCTGGCCATGAATCGCCTCGTCCCCGCTCAGGGGACGATTATGGCCCGGGTAAGTTTTGTCGGCCAGGCCCTATTTGTTCCCTTCTTTCTGGTCTACGTCGGGCTTTTGATCGATGTGGGGTCATTATTTGAGAGCGTCGATGTCTGGCTGCTCGCTGGGATGCTCATCGTCCTCGTCGCCGTCGGCAAATTAATGGCCGCCAAGCTGACGCAGCGCATCTTCGATTATACCGCTGCGGAGGGGTGGGTGACCTATGGGTTGAGCGTTCCTCAGGCGGCGGCCACGCTGGCCGTGACGCTGGTCGGATACGATGTGGGACTCTTCGATGTGGAGTTGGTCAATGCCGTGGTGATCATGATTTTGGTGACCTGTGTGCTGGGCTCTTCAATGGTCGAGAAATTTGGTCTCGAGGTGGCTCGCCAGCGAGAGTTCGAGCCCGCAGATCGCGACGCAAAGCCGGAGCGGATTCTGGTTCCCGTGGCCAATCCGAAGACCTCCGACGATCTTTTGGAGATGGCATTTTTGATGCGTGATCCGGACTCCGATGAGCCGATCTATCCGCTGATGATCGTGGCCGATAAAAGGCCCAGCGAAAAGCGAGTGCAGGCCAAGCAGAAGAGGATGGACTACGCCATCGAGCGCGGCGCCGAAGCCGATGTGCCGGTCAAGGCCCTGACCCGGATCGACATGAATATCGCCCGCGGAGTCTCGCGGGCCGCCCAGGAAGAACAGGCCACGTTGATCATCATCGGCTGGAGCGGTCGAATTTCGGCCACAGAGAGGATCTTCGGCACTGTGCTCGACCAGCTCCTCAAAGAGTCTCGGCAGATGGTCTTTGTCAATCGCATTTTGCATCCCATCAATACGGTCGGAAAGCTATTGCTGGCTGTGCCACCCTTTGCCGAGCGCAGTCCCGGATTTTTCGAGGCCATCCACGATATCAAGCTGATGGCCACTCGACTCGATGCCGATCTTCAGGTGGTATGTGTTGAGAAATATCTGGAGCACGACCGCGAGTATATCGACTCTGCAAAGCCATTTGTGGATACCAGCTATGAGGCCGTCGAAGATTGGTCGAGTCTACCGGCAGCGCTCGACGAAAACGTCACCGAGGACACCCTGATAATGGCCATGAGCGCCCGTCGAAATACGGCCCCCTGGTTTGCCGAACTCGATGATCTGCCGCGGTTGCTCGCCACCCGCTATCCGGACAATTCCTTCTCCATCGTCTTTCTTCCCCTCTCCGAACACTGAATTAAAACATCGCCATTTTTGGTCACCGAGGGGCCCGTGAGCCGGCGACGGCGCCCGGATCCGGTTGCGTCCAGGGCAAGGCGTTGAGATCCCAGCATTCAACGACACCCGTATTATCGATGGCGCAACTATAAGCACCGCCGGCGGAGACCTGGGCATAATTGCCAGGCGGCGGCGAGCTGCGTCCGTGGTCGTCAGAACCCCAGCAACTCGGATTGCCCGACTCGTCGATGGCGCAACTATGTGACGCCCCGGAGGTGACGTGCTGAAATAGCCCCTCCGGCGGTGAACTCTGACCGTAATCGTCGGCCCCCCAGCACTGAATCCGACCGTCCATCTGCACCGCACAGCTATGGGCGGAGCCGAGCGAGAGCTCGCGATAATGCCCCGACGGTGCCTGCGACTGACCCCTGTCGTTGGCCCCCCAGCACAGGATCTCACCGCCGGTTTTGATGCCGCAGCTATGGGCCCCGCCGGCGCTGATATCCATGAAATATTCGTCGGGTACCGCGCTCTGGCCGCGCTCGTCAGAGCCCCAGCAGGTGGCGCGTCCGTCGAGGTCGATAGCGCAGCTATGAGCACCTCCGGCTGTAATCGCCGAATAGGTATCCTCGACGGGGCTGGCCTGACCGGCAGTATCAGCCCCCCAGCAGACCGGTCGGCCCTCTTCGCTGAGCCCGCAGGTATGGAATAGACCGGAGGATACGGCGCTCAACTGTGTTTTTGGAGGCTCCGTCGACCCCAGGCTGTCCAGGCCCCAGCAAGCGACGTCGCCCGCTCCGTTGACCGCACAACTATGCATAAGCCCTGCCGAGATATCGATATATTCTTTGAGCCCGGCGTCGTCGTAGCCCACGTGGCTCTCGCCATCGGCTGAGGACGACGGATTATCCGATGCTGTCTGCGATGGAATATTGGCCACAGCGCAGGCCGTGATGGCCGTGACAATGAGCACTGCGGCGGTGGCGATCAGCGCCCCGGTCGATCGGATAACCCTTGCCATCGTCGAACCCCCCGGTTCTGAGATTGATTATTGCTGGTGATGGGTGCTCAAAAAAATTAGGGCCCCGTCCCATAAGTACAAGTCCGGGGCGCCCTGTGCCCGCCACGCTTTAGGGATGAATCGTCTCCGCCCGATTGCGGATATGCTCCCAGTCGCTGTGGAACGCCTCGAAGAGCTCGTCGTCGCGCACCTTGAGGATCGTCTCATCGTTATAGCGAAGGGCGGACACCGTATAATTATGCGATCCGGTCCACACGATTCGGGCGTCGTCGTCGCCGTCGTAGGCGCCGTCGACGAGCAGGTATTTGGAGTGTAGCTGAATTTCGTCGTCGTCGGGAAAGATGCCGATATCGATATCACCATTTTCCAGATTTCCCATGATCTGGATTCCCGGTGAGTTGATCTGCGGTCGCTCTCGCAACACGATCTGGACACCGCAGCCGTCCTCGTCCATCTGGCGCAACTCCTCGGCAATATCGGAGCGCGAATTGGTGAAAAACGCCATCGCCAGATAGATGTCGGCCCCTACCTCACAGTCGACCCTTTGCAACACGTCCAGGACCGGATCTCCTTCGGATAGTGGAAAGAAATATAGCTTCGTGTCGCTATCACCCTGCTCTTTGCGATCGTATGCCGGGTCCGTCTCGTCCCGCGACAGGTCGTCCCAGTAGGACAAAAACGCATCGTATAGCGCCGGATCGTCGTAGACCTGGACCAGGTTATTGAATTGACTGAGCTGAAAATCAGTGAGATTTGCCGAGGTCTGCAATATGACGTGCTCTGAGCCGTCGCCCAATTCGGAGACGGTAATAAATTTGTTGTGATGGATATTCTCCCCCATACATCCGCCCTCCGATGCGCCATCCTCGCAGATCGTCAGGCGCTGCTGCAGGCGCTCCCGTAAAATCGTCACGGCTGACCAGTCGGAGCCGTTGCTATGAGTGCTCGTATTTCCCAGCACCACCCGCACGTCCACCCCGCGGTCGTAGGCATCGGCGAAGGCCTCGGCAACATGGTCCTGACCGAAGGTATAAAAGGCGGCCCTCACTGTCGCGTCATCCGGTGTCTCTTCTAATAATTCGACGATCGAATCCTCGATTGTCTCGTCTGGCTCATCGATCTGCGGTCGGGTAAAGCGGGCTTCAAAGCGCGGTGTCGGTTCCGCGTCCTGATTGCCGACATCCTGGTTTTGCCCTCCATTTGCATCGTTGTTTTGCGTCGGATCGCTGCTACCGCACCCGACGACCCCCCAGCTCAGCATGAGTCCGGCGAGCAGGGCGACCAACAGGCGATGACCACGGCGATGGAGCATGGTGATTCCTTCAATTTATTGAGCCAATCACAACCACCCGATAAGGGCTTAATAGTCGGGGATTATGGCCGATTACGGGGTCGATAATCAACCACTTCCGACAGTAAGCGTTCAGTCCCCACCGAAGCGCGGTCACCCTGGCCAGTTCCCCCCTCGG
>SKQC01000164.1 GCA_007119175.1 Myxococcales bacterium
CAGAGAAAAACACCTTTTCACCCGCATCATTCATGGCAAAGGACGCAAAGAAGCGTTCGGGGCCCGCCTGGCCGCCTTTTGCAGTTTAGATAGTTCTTACGGAGTAAAGAAAGATGGGCGAAAACCCGAAACTCTCGGTCGGTGATAACGCGCCGGCCTTCGAATTAGAATCCGATACTCAGGGCACGGTCCGCCTCCAAGATCTGCGCGGCGAGAAGGTGATTTTGTATTTTTATCCCAAGGATATGACGCCGGGATGCACGGTACAGGCCTGTGATTTCCGCGATAATATCGACCGCTTCGTCGAGGCCGGCTACCAGGTCTACGGCATCTCGCCTGACCCGGTGGACAGCCACGCCGAATTTCGGGAGCAGGAAGAGCTCAACTTCCCGCTGCTCGCTGATCCGGAACACGAGGTTGCCGAGGCCTACGGGGTGTGGCGCGAGAAGACGACCTACGGCAAAAAATATATCGGTCTCGTGCGCTCCACCTTCATCATCGATGAAGAGGGCGTCATCGAGGAAATCCAGGACAACGTCCGCGCCAAGGGCCACGTCGGCCGACTGCTGCGCGACCTCCCGGAGCTAACGCCGGCCTGATCAACCACGCATAAGACTCCCACCTCACCAAGAGGGAGGTTTTTTGTAGTTCTTTGCGTCCTTTGTGGTTCTTTGCGTTCTTTGTGGTTCCAAGGTTTCCAAACATCCCCAGGCGACATGTCCCTGCAACTCGTATTTTTAGGCACCGGCAGTGGAAAGCCGATGCCCAATCGCAACGTCTCCTCGATGGCTTTATTTCGGGAGGGAAAGCTATTTTTATTTGATTGCGGCGAGGCGACCCAGATCCAGCTTACGCGCTCTGATCTGCGCCCGGGGGCGCTGGAGGCGATCTTTTTGACCCATTTTCACGGCGATCACGTCAACGGCCTGCCGGGATTGATCGGGTCATTGACCCTCAATCAGCGCAGCGCGCCGCTGCATATCGTCGGACCCCGGGGTTTAAAACGCTGGTTTAAATGCCTCCACGATCTGCATATTCTCCGGCCCGGATTTCCGGTGCGTCTACACGAGGTGACACAGGCGGGGGGCGTGCTCGAAGAACACGATTTCCACTTCGTCGCCCATCCGCTGGAGCATCGCGTCGACGTCTGGGGCTATGCGCTGGTGGAAGACGAGCGGCCGGGACGCTTCGACGTAGAGCGCGCCCGGCAATTGGATATCCCGTCGGGACCGCTATACGGGCAATTGCAGCGCGGTGAGCCAGTCGTCCTCGACGATGGGCGGACCGTGGAACCATCACAGGTGCTGGGTCCGGCGAGGCCGGGGCTAAAGATCGCCTATTGCACAGATACCATTCCCTGCAACTCGGCGCTGGAATTAGCCCGCGACGCCGATGTCCTGGTTCACGAGTCGACCTATCCGGCGGGCGACGAAGAAAAAGCCCACCAGCGCGGGCACTCTACGGCCGGCGACGCCGCGCGCTGCGCCCACAAGGCCGGCGCCAAACGCCTGATTTTGACCCATATCTCTCAGAAATACCTGCATCTCGACGAATTCCTCACCGGTGCCCGCGAGATCTTCGCCAATACCGATATAGCCCGCGATTTTTCGACCTTCGAGATCAAGCGACAGGATAGCTAACGGGCTAACCGGTCAATCTGTGGCGCACCACCCCCTGGACCCAGCGGCGTTCGACGGCGGTCAGACCAAAGCCGAAATGCAGCGGGTAGACGCCCTCCATCATCACCAGATGGGCGGGCATGGGCATGCACAACAAAAACTTCTCCTCACCGGCCTCTCGGATCTCGATATCGACCAGATCTTCGGTCCACCCTCGGCGGTTGCCGTTGAGCGTGTGGCGATTGATGGCAAAGGTATCGGGCTCGATGACGAGCCTGGTCGGCGAGATAAAGATCTTGGCCACCAGCAAAAAGGCCCCGAAGGCGCCGATAAGAAGGGGCATCGTCTTCGACGTCATCAGGGGCAAAACGGCCCCCATGGCGGCGAGCAATACCAATGCGGCGACCCAATAATAGGCCCGATATCGACTGGAAGCGGGAATCCACACCGTGAGCTGGCCCGGTTGTTGGCTGACCTCGATGCTCGATCCCACAGGCCGCTCCAAAACCGGGGGCGGACCGGTGTCGGCGATCACCGGCAGATAGGTTCCTCCCTTTCCGGACAGAATTCGCCGCGCCTCGGGAACCGTCGCGATTCGATCTTCGACGACGGGCTCCAATACACCGCGCAAAAACGCGATCAGTGCCTTCGGTGCCTCGATAATCAGATCCTCGAAGCGAAGGCGCATTCGCTCCATCGGCAGATCGGCGGGATGGATATGGGTCATCAAATGCACGACCGTGGCCCCCAGAGCATATAGATCGCTTGCCGGCACGGTGCGTCCGGCCAGTTGCTCCGGTGCCACGTAGCCCGAGGTACCGACGATGGTCGAGCCCATCAGGCTGTGCGGTCCCACCACCTGTACTGCTCCGAAGTCGACGAGGGCCACCGTGCCGTCAGGGCGGAGCATCAGGTTTGAGGGCTTTATATCGCGGTGAATGACCGGTGGATTCAATCCGTGCAGATACTCCAGAATCTCCAGGACCTGATCGATAAAATCGACGGCGGCCTCAGTGGTGATCAACTCATCGCGATCGATGAGATCTTGAAAAGTTGTGCCCTCCACAAATTCCTGGACCAGAAAAAACCGGACCGTCCCGTCGTCCTCTTCGATATGAAAGGCATCGACATAAGAGGGGATCGCCTCGTGGTCGAGATTGCGCAGCGCCCGGCCCTCGCGCTCAAAGAGCTCGATGGCCTTCCAGTTTTCCGCAAAATCGAGGCCCAATTCTTTGATGGCCACCGGCACACCGGTCTCGTGATCGAAGCCGCGATATGTCTTTCCCTGACCGCCTTCGCCGAGCTTCTTGCCGAGTTTGAAACGACCTCGAAACAAATTCGGCTCCCCCGGTCCGGGATTTTCCTCCAAAATAGGTTCGTGCATCGCTGCGCTCGTCTCAAAGCAACTTCGAGCACCGCCGAGACGGTGATTTAACCTCAGATAAATCGTATCATAATCGGTCCACCCACGTCAGACATAGGCCAGACTTCTCGTCCGAAAGCTCCGCTTATGCCGTTTCCACAAGCGGAAGTTCAATAATAAACGTCGTCCCCCGGTCGACCTCGGTGTCGAAATAAATCCGCCCCTTCAGCCGCTCGACGATGGCTCGCACAATCGCCAACCCGAGCCCGGTGCCGCCGTGCCTTCTTGTTAACGAAGAATCGGCCTGGGTAAATTTCTCAAAGACCTTGTCCTGGGCCTCCACAGGGATTCCGGGACCGCGATCGGTGACCGATAGATGAGCAAATTTACCGGCCCGCCGCACTTCGACCTCCACGCTTTCATCACCGGGAGAAAATTTGATGGCGTTCGATAATAAATTGGTCAGCACCTGCAGAAGCCGGCTTCGATCGGCCTCCACCACCAGTGGTACCGGGCTCGTCTTCACCTCGAAGGTCGTCCCCTTTTGGGCCCCGATCGGCTCGTTTAGCTCCAGCGCCTCCAGGACGACTTCCCGCAGATCGAGGAGCTCCATCTCGAAGTCGACTTTGTCCATCGACAACTTCTGGATATCGAGCAAGTCGTCGATCAGGTGTAATAACCGACGGCTATTGCGCAGACCCAACTGGGCCATGTTGCGCACTTCCTCCGGGAGTTCCTCGCCGTATTCCTTGGTGAGCATCGAGAAAATACCAGTCACCGGGGTCAAGGGGGTTCGCAATTCATGGCTCACCACGGAGATAAACTCCTCTTTCATCCGATCTACCTCATGCTCTCTGGTAAAATCGATGGCCACCCCGGCAATTCGGTAGGTCTCGCCGAATTCATCGCGAATCGGAAACCCTCTATCGCGTATCCAGCGCTGAGACCCCGAGGGCCGCTCGATGCGATAGATCTGCTCGTATTGACCGAGCGGCGCGTCCTGTCGAAGGGCCTCTGAAACCCGTTGTCGGTCTTTTTCGTCGATTCCCTCCAACCACTGCTCCTGAGAGATGGCGTCGGCGGGAATCGGCCGTCCCCATACCGCCTCGTAGGCCGGACTGAGATAGACGATCTCGCCGCTCGGCCAGTCCATCAACCAGAAGACCTCGTGGATATTTTCGGCGAGTTGGCGAAAGCGCTCCTTTTCCTCGCGCAGACTGGCATAGAGTCGGGCTTTGTTTAAAGCGATGGCGATATGGCCGGCCAGGATCTTGACGGTGCGAATGCGCTCTTCGGTAAAGGCATCGTCGACCAGGTTATTTTCGGCATATAAGATCCCACGCAAATGCCCGTGCTCGGCGATGGGAATGCACAATACCGAGCGGGTGCGGCTGTCGCGAATATGAGGATCGTCCTGAAATCGAGGCTGGCGATAGGCGCGGCCGAGTACCACGGGCGCCCCGGTGCGATAGACGTAGCGAACGATCGATCGGGCTCCGCTGCTCCACTCCTGGAGTGAAACCCGCGGCTCCAGAGTCTCCGGATCTGATCCGGACTCACCCTCGACGGCGGCACATAATTCGTCATTGACCACGAAAAAGGTCCCGCTTTCGGCCCCTGCATTCTCCAGGGTCACCTCCATTAGATTCGACAATAACTCGTCGAGATCGACGGGGCTGGCGATCGCCTCGGAGGCCTTAAATACGCTGGCGACATCGATATCGGCTCCGCCCGACGAATCGGGGTCAGCGCTGGCGAGTCCCGGCGATTCAACCTCCAATAACTCGCCGTGCTGCTCATCGATGAGTTCGACCTTTCGGCGTCCACACCATAGCTCGTAGATATACCGCGCCTCACGCAGATATAGCGCCGCAAAATCCTCTTTGCCCTGCTCCAACCAGAACAGACCGGCCCGCTCATTGGCCAGCGCTTCGAGGTGAACAAAATCGGTGTCACCGGCCTGGTGGATAGCGTCGTCGTATAGCCGCATTGCGCGGTCAATCTCTCCGTTGAGACGGGCGATTTCGGCATCGACCAGCGATAATTTATGCTGAAAATTCGGCGGACAATCGCCGGCCAACCGCGCCACCTCAGCGCGGATCTCTTCGAGTTTGACGCGCCCCTTTTTCTGGCCCTTTTCAGGCTGCTCAAAAGTGACATCGGCCAGCGCCAGCGCGTGATAAAAGGGATGACGTCCGGCATCGAAGGTCCCCAGAAGCGGGGCCAGATTATCCGCGGTGGCCTCCAGATCGGCCAGGGCCAGATCGGAGTAACCGTGTAAGTAGTAGGCCTGGGCGCGAGCGATCCGAAACTGGATCATGGCAATCCCGTTGTTCTGCTCCTCGCAATGATGCAAAAACGCCTGAGCCGACTCATATTGCTCGTCACAAAAAGCGGTGCGAGACTCAGTTTCACCTTGTAGATTGTGGATCATCATCCGCACGACCGTGGCCCACTGCTGTGCCGATACATTTTGCAGCTCACCACATAATTCGATGGCCTCATCGACGCGTTGTGCCAGCTCGTCGAGATTACTCCCCAAAAAATAGTCGTAAACCACCTCCAGCGCGGCATTAAACCCGGCAAAATGATAGGTTCCGGACCTCAGACCGGCCCGCTTTCCCTCCCGAAATAACGGCAGCGTTTCGCGAAGGTGGCGTGACCAGGGGAGAATAGCGGCCCCGAAAAGAGTGGTGATATGACTCATCGAAGATTCAGAATCAATTTCCCGTGCCAGACCCATCGCCATCTGGCCCATTTCATATCCACGGCGGGTCTCACCGGCGCTGCATAGCGCCATTCCATGGACGACAATCCCCACCACCGATTGCGGTCGCACGCCGATATCGAGGGTAATGGACATCACCTTTAGGCCCACCAGCCCCAACAGGCGCATATCGAGCAGGCCGGCCGGCGGTAAAAGAGCGGCCAAGATCTCAAGGGCTGCGTCCTCTTCGGGCGGAGGGTCGGCGGAAAATTCAGACCACTCTTCGAAATCTCGCTTATCGAGCTTTGCCTGCACATTTTGAAATTCCCGCGCCACCGCCGCGTCGAGCTCTTCGACGTCGAGCCGATAGCCCGTCTCCTCCAGCGCCTGCTGACCAACGTCGAATGCCCGATCAAAATCGGCTTGCAACGTCATCTGTCGGATCAGGAGCCCATAAAATGGCGCTTTGTTCACCGGATTGTCGAGCTTTTCCAGAGCCTCTATCGTTATTTTTTCGGCTTCTTCAAAACGGCCGAGCAGCGATTCGGTGCGCCCGCGGTACAGAGAGATTTGCCGCGCCAATTCGAAATCGGCATCCCAGATCTCATCACCGCTCTCGCGCTGGGCGACGCTCAACAACTCGCTGGCCAGGCTCTTGGCGTGAGTGTTGAGGGCCCGGCTTCCGGCCTCGGCATTGAGGCGCACCAATTCGCGGCGCTCAGAGTCATCGTCGATCAAGTCGATGCCCTGATTGAGATGTTCCACCACCGAGAAAAGCTGCTCTGAGGAATCCTCGCCGTGGAGGCGATCCTTGAGCATTCGCCCGATTTTTAAGTGGGCACTGGCTCTTTGTTGAGGGTCCCACAACCCGGCGACCGTCTCCTGGACCTGATCATGAGGAAAGGCAAATTTTCGGGCATAGTCTGCTTCCTCAGCCGTGGAGGCGATCCCTCCGGACGCCGTGGGGACGATGATATCTCTTTGTATTGCCGGCTCCAAAAGCTCGTAAATCTTGGCTTCGGGATGTCCGCAAATCGTCGCCAGAAGGGCGACGGAAAACCGCCTGGTGAGAAGCGAGGCGTATTTAAGAGCGCGCTGCGATTGTTCGTCGAGTTCCTGGATCCGCTCGGTGAGCATTTCTACGACATTTTCCGTAGCCGGCGTGGCGGCGATCGCATCTTGATCCCAATTCCAGGTTCCCTCCTCGGCGTCAAACCAGATTCGCCTCTGGTGATATAGACTCGTCAAAAATTGGTGCACAAAATAGGGATTACCCGACGTCTTGCGATGGATCAGATCGGCCAGTGGCGCCACTTCATCGATACTGCGGGCAATGCTGTCGGCCACCAGATGACGCACGGCATCGCGGTCCAACGAAGGCATATCGACGATCTCCACATCCCCTCCGGCAACGCGGATATCGTCGATAAATAGCTTCAGCGGATCGGTGCGCTCGATCATATTGTTGCGGAATGTCCCGAGCACCAGCAGATATTCGAGCTCTTCGTCGGCCATCAAGACCCGCAAAAGCTCCAGCGACGCATCATCGGCCCACTGCAGATCGTCGAGGCATAAGACCAGGGGATGAGTTTGGCTGCTGAACAGACCAACAAAACGACGCAACGCGGAGTGAAAGCGATGCTGGGCCTCCGATAAGTCGAGACTCCGCTCCACCGTGGAGATATCGATGATCGATTCCAACTCCGGGACCACCCCGGCCACCAGCGAGGCGTCTTCCCCCAGCGCCTCGCCGATCTCGCGGCGCCATTGCGACAGCTCCACGTCGCGTCGGCCCAATAGGTTTTCAATCAACTCCGCCAGAGCCGCCCCGACCGCCGTATAGGGCATAGCGCTGCGAGGCGGTTCGAACTTGCCGGTGACAAACCAGCCGCCGCTGCCGACGATCGGCGCATGTACGGCGTTGACCAGCGCCGATTTGCCCACTCCCGGACCACCGCCGACCAGCACGACACGCCGCCCTCCGTTCTTTATGGCCTGAAAGGCACTCATCAACCGGTCGAGCTGCTCGCGGCGGCCGTATAACCGCTCTGAAATCCGCAATTTAGCCCGCACGTCGTGGCGACCCAATTCGAATTCCTCGATCTCGCCTTCCTCCTCCAGTTGACGCTGGCATTGGCGAAGGTCGGCCACCACTCCGTGGGCGCTCTGATAGCGCTCCTCGGGCTGCTTGGCCAATAGCTTCATGATAATGCGCGACAACTGATGAGGCACATCGCGTCGCACCTGCTCCACCGGTGGAGGGCGGTGGGCTAAGTGATGGTGAATCATCTCCGTATCATCGCTGGTCTCAAAGGGTCTTCGACCGGTCAACATCTCGTAGAAGGTGACCCCCAGCGAATAAAAATCGGTGCGATAATCCAGAAGGCGTTTTGTCCGCCCCGTCTGCTCCGGTGAGATATAGGGCAGCGTCCCCTCCGTATGTCGCGGCGATGCGCTGTTCAGATGTTCTCGCTGACGCCGCGTCGACAATCCGAAGTCAATAAGCCAGACTCTGCCGGTTTCGCCATCCCAGATAATATTGGAGGGATTGAGGTCTTTGTGGATGACCTCCTGGTCGTGCATCTGTCCCACAGTTTCGGCAATGGCAATCGCCAGCGCTAAAAACTCACTGATCTCGAAGCGCCGTTTTTTCAACACCCTGTCCAACGACGCCCCGCCGACATCGTCCTGGACCAAAAACGGCCCATCACGACTGGTATCCATCCGCCGAATGGGCACAAAGCCATCGCCCTTGAGATGGCTGGCGATCTCATATTCCCGGCCGATATCTTCTCGGCCCGTGGCGCCCGGTGATCGTTGACTCCATACCTTCAGTATGACCGTCGCCCCGCCGTCATCGTCCTCCTCGCTGTCGCGTGCACGATAAATGGTGGTCCGGTCGCTTTGATGGAGCGTCTCAAGCACGTCGTAATTGGAGAGCCGAGTGGTCATCTGTTGCCTACGCCTTTATCGGGACAAAAACCGGGGGCCATCCTGATATTTAAATATAGACGCAATCGTCGCAGGCCATGACGATTCTCTGACTCCCGACTCTCACTCGTCACGCCACTGTCCGTCCTGCCAATAGTCGACCTGCTCAACGGCATCGCGGTAGGTCTCCTCGTCGACGTACTCTCGCAGCACCCCCATAAAGGTCCGCGTCATCTCGCCGCGATCGAAGTTGAGGTAGTACTCTCGGCGCGCCTCGGGATCGAGGTTATTCGCCGCCCGGCGAATCGACATTTCCACCTCTTCGATTGCCTCGTCGTACTCCTCGGGCTCCGATTCATCGAGCTTACGCCGCAGCGCCTCCTCGATTTCTGCGCTGCTGAAGTCGCGAAATTCACCGTCCCAGCTATCGGGATCGAATTCTTCGACGACCTCGGGCTCCGACTCCTCTTCTTCGCCCTCCGGTTCCTGCTCAGCGGCCTCATCGCCCCCGCTATAGGGCTCGTCAAATCCCTGCTCAGCAGCACTATCAGTCGACTCTACTGGTTCGTCGCCGCCCAGGAATAACACCGCCAAACCGACGGCAAATATCACAAATACCGCCAGGGCGATGACCACTCCCACTCGAGCTCGCCCCTCGGTTCCCGATACATCAGTTGACGATCGATCTTTTTTTGCACTCATCGATTGGGCTCCCGTATCTACAATCAGCGATATGTTGCCAGATTATTGCCCGCAGCATAGACAACAAGCCTGCCACAGAAAAAAAATCCGACCGCCGCCGATGATCTCCGATTTGGAGCGCTGTTGCAAACGACGTCCATCGCCGTCGATAAACACTTATTGTAAGCGCTCAGCCCCTGGGGCCCGCGGCCAGCCTGGCCGCCTCTCGGGCTGCTGGCCCGAACCTCAGGGGCGTATTGGCGCATGATTTCGTCACCCAACTGAACGCTTACCACTTATTTGCGCACCATTTTGATGATCACTTCTTCTCGCCTGTAACAAATCCAGTGCTCAGCGAACATTAATAGTGGGCTTTATGTGATTTTGACGAATCAATGAATTTCGTGTCTAATGGCCAAGTCAAACTACATGCCAAATTTTCGACTTACTCACAGGAGATTTTCTCCATGAAACGATCTGCCTTGTTGACCGTATTATTCGCTTTTTCAGCGACATTATTTTTCACCGCCGGATCGAGCGCTGTCGCCGATGACGGGGTCACCGTATGGACCGTCGACGAATCTCGATCGTCGATCCGATTCGTCAGCGACGCTCCCGCGGAGCGAATCGTCGGCACCTCCGAGGAAATCTCGGGCACTGTGCGGTGGAACGAAACCCGCCCCTCGACGACGAGCGGAAAGCTCAGCTTTCCCGTCGACTCCATGCGCACTGGAAATAGTCTTCGCGACCGCCACCTCACTGAAGAAGACTGGCTTCACGCTGAGGAAAATCCGGATGTAACCTTTAACCTCGAGAAGCTCGAAGATGTCCGTCGGGCCCGCTCTGAAAATCGCGTCGACTACCGGGCGACTGCCGTTGGAACCGTGGAGTTAAACGGCGTTAAAAAGCCGAATAAAGCCTCTGTCGAAATCGCCGTACTCCCGGAGCGAAATCTGGCTCGGATCCAGCCGACCATCCAATTTCGCCTCGCCGACCACAACGTAAAAGGAGCTGACGGCGTGGTCGGATCCGAGGTTGGAAAGACAATCGACGTCGACGGACTTATCTACGCGACCTGGGAGTAAGCGATGTCGCAGTCCAATCTACCGAAAACGCTGACCATCGCAGGCGGTGCATGTCTCGTCGTCGCCCTCGCCGTGCTGGCCACCTGGGTGGCCCTCGGCGCCCACCCAATCACCCAATACCAGGTTGAGACCATCGTCGTCGAAGAAGACGAGTTCGGCGACGAAATGGAGCGCGCGGTCATGCAGGACGAATTTCGATTTGGACTGCTCCCGGACAAGGGATACGATGCCGCGGCGCCGCTGATGGCCGTCTTTGGCGGCCTCGGTCTGGTACTTCTTTTCGTCGCCCGCCGCAAAAGCTCAAACGAGGAGCAGGCAGACGATACATCAGCCGCACCAGATGGCGAGCCGTAGGGCTTAACACGAGCCAATCGCAGAAGAGTCGATATCAGGAGTATTTTTATGCCCGAAGACGATGGGAATCTGGTCAGTCGGCGCGCCGCGCTCAAGGCGCTGGCCGCCGTCTCGATGTGTCCTCTCGTGAGCGCCTGCGAATTCGTAGAGCTTCGCGATGTCGGCGAGTTGGCCGACGAGACCCCTTTTTCGCTCGACGACCCGGGCCTTGAGTCGCTTTCCACGGTGGGCGAGACGGCCTGTTTTGAACACGGCGCCCGCGATCTGGTCCTGGTTCGCAAAAGTGAGGATGAAATCGTCGCCTTCAACGGCGTATGTCCTCACCAGGGGCTTGATATGGGCGATTGCGGCAATAATATCCGCCCCGCCATTTGGGATGCCGACCAGGACGCCATCATCTGCGACTGGCACGGCTCGACGTTCAACACCGACGGCGAGCTCATCGCCCCTCCCACCACAGAGCCCGGTTTCGACGAACCCATCGAGGTCTTTCCCGTCGAATTCGATCCTGACACCGGTGAGGGCACCGTCTTTAGCCCCTGAAACCTATTTTCGTTTTGGTGTCGTCAGACAGGCCCTCGCCCGTGGCGCCGCCCAGACTTTCGTATCGCCGTGAGGAATCGTCCATGCGTTGTACTAGCACCCGGGTCTTGCTCGGCGCCGCCATTTGCCTCGTTGCGACACTGGGGATTTCGCCCGAGGCCTCGTCACTGCCACGGATGTCGGCCACCTCCGGCGCTCCCTGCACAACCTGCCACTTCAACGCCGACGGCGGCGGGCTTCGCTCCGAGATCGGCTGGGGCACCCAGTGGATGACGGGAGCTATCGACCACGATACGACGGGGTTGGGATTTCTGGACAATCGCAGCACGAATCGCGTTCTGGACTGGATGGCCGTCGGCGGCGACGCCCGCATGCAGGTCACCCGCCTCGGCGTACCATCGCTGGAGGTCGACGATAGCGGCGAAGCCGTGGCCGGCACACCGTCGCGGGCCGTCTTTCCCATGCAATTTCAGCCCTATATCGCCATTTTGCCCCACGACGCGGTGACACTGCACGGCTCCGTCGATATCGTGCCCTTTTTCTACGACGACGATGGCGACGACTCGTTTTGCTCAACGCCCTACGCCGGTCAGACCTGCGGACAAGCTCACCTGACCTTCGATCCCTCATCGAGCGGGCCATCGGTGCGGGCCGGTTTTTTTCGGCCCTCGATCGGCATACGCCACGACGACCACACCATGTTGACTCACGCCGACGCCTCGCGGCGACGGGCGACTGTCATCCCGCCGAATTATGCCGAGGCCGGTGTGGAGGCGTCCTATCAGCCCAAACACTGGATCCGCGCCGACGCCGGGGTCTTTCGAACCGACCAATTGACCGACGCCGTCGGCGATCCCCGCATCGGCGACGCCTGGGGATCGGCGGCCTACCTGGCTCGACTATCCTATTTTCCGCGCTTTGATTTCGGCCCCGATCGCAGCTTTTACGGCTGGCTGGGAGGTTCGGTCTACGGTGACGGAGCAATGCGTTTTCGCGCCGATCAGGGATTTCTGGGGCTGGGATGGCTCGACAAGGGCTCACTTATGCTGGAGCTATCGCATATGAAATTCGGCCCCGACGCCGACAAGCGCTCGCTGAACGCCGCCGGCATTTTGACCTATCAATTCCGGGAGTGGCTCATCGCCGAGGCACGGCTGGAGCGCGCGGCGACCCGAGATTACGTAGAAGACGAATCCTACCGCCTCCACGCCGCCGTTGCGGGCGTTCAATTCTACCCCGTCCCCTTTGTGAAAATCCGCCCCGAATACCGAATCAATCGCGCCGATAACTGGTCGATGGGCCAATATACGATGCAATTGCATCTATTTTATTGAACCCTCAGTCCACCAGCTCCTCCAACCCGGTATCCTCCAGGATCCCGGCGGCAATCCCGGCGAAGACCGGGGCCGTCAGTTGGAATTTATTATTATCGCGCAGGACCTCCTCAAAGGCCGCAAATCCCAGCTCGTAATGAACGTGGTTGAACTCCTCAATATCCAGCGGCGCTTCTCCCTGTAATTGGGGCATCTGCGGGGCCCGACGGTGATGGGTTGCCTGCTCATATCCGTAGGCGATCTCCAATAACGTGGCGTCGTCGAACATCCGCCCCGTAAATGACATCCCCACCGGCAGCCCGGCGTCGGTATCTCCCGTGGGCACGATCACCGTGGGCATGCCGGTGACACTGGCGAAGACACAGGTCGTATTCGTAAATTGCGGCCCCGCCGCACCGTTGGCGTCGGCTGGATAGACCAGAGCGTCCAGGTCGTGATCGTCCATCACGTCGGCCACGTACTCTCGGTTCGACGCATAATGCTCGAGCCCGGTCTTCAGGCGGCTCTCCAGATTGCCCAGTGACTGACCGGCCCGCGACATACAGGCGTCTTCGTCCTCAAATACCGAGACCCCGTACAGCCCGGTCTCGCAGATTTCCTCAAAGGTCGAGACTTCGCCCGACGTATTTTCCAGAAAATTTTCCGTATCGTATCCCGAGCCGCTGCTCCTGCGCCCCAGGGGAAGCTCGTCGAGCTCGATATCGTCGATCACCTCCGCCCCTTCGGCGCGCAATTCCTCGAAGAAATCCTCGTAATGGGCCTGGATTTCGGCATTTCCGTCCTCGAAGAAAAATAGCTCGTCTTCCGGATCGTCACCGACGGCCCGCAACACGCCGATTCGCTTGCCGTCGAGCCCATCCGGATCCAGGGCCTCCGTATAATCGTCCTCCCGCGGTATATCCTCGGCACAATGAGGTCCGTAGTGGGGATTGAAGGCCGCCATTTCATTGAAAAATAGCGCCAGATCTTCGGCCGTCCGAGTCATCGGACCGGCCACGGCGTCGAGGCGATTGGAGGGCACGATTCCCTGGGTGCTCACCAGTTGATGCGACGAGCGCATGGTAAATAGGCCGTTATAGGCGGCGGGAACCGTCAGCGAGGAGCAATTATCCGTTCCCAATCCGGCGACCATCATGTTCGCCGCCGTGGCCACCGCCGATCCGGCGCTGGAGCCACCGGAATTATGGGTGCGATCGTAGGCATTGGCCGTGCGTCCGCTTCGACCGCTCAATCCATGGGCGCCAAAGGCAAATTCATCCATCGCCGTCGAGCCGATCATCACTCCGCCCGCCCGACGCAGCCGCTCGACGCTAAAGGCATCAAAATCAGCCTGCAGATCCTTAAACGCCAGACTCCCATTGGTCACCGGCACCTCGCGCGATCCGTAATTGGTCTTGATGCCAAAGGGAACGCAATGCAGTGGACCGGCCAATTCACCCTCGCAGCTCTGATAATCATCGAGGGTGCGCGCCGTCTCCAATGCCGCCTCATTGAGATGTACGAAGGCGTTCAGCGGCGGTGTCTCCCCCGACGTATATAGATCGTGCCACAAAATCCGCTCGTGGTAGTTCTGAATCAACCACTCACAGCTAATTTCCTCGTCTAAAAGCGCTTCGTGGATCTCGGCAACGGTCACCTCCTCGAGATCAAAATCGGGCTCCACACAATCCGACGACGACGAGACTGCGCAAAAATCCGGACTCTCGCCGGTCTCAGAGCAGTCTCCATCGTAGCCCTGAAAGTCGAATCCATCGTCGAGCTCGCAGTCCGGATCGCATTCCTCGCTGCAATCCGGATCGGGATCGGTGTGGGGATTTCCCCCATTACACGCGAGAAAAGATATGGAGACCAAAATAAGGCTGAAAAAAAGAGCTGACTGCTTCATAAGGACCGGATCCGAGAAAAGGACGCTGGCGAGGCGGAGATGATAGACAAGCCCCACCCCTGTTTCAATCCGGCGTGGCGTTGCCCCTATCGTGCCTGCACTGATACTCTCCAGCACAACCGGTTTGAGCATCACTGTATTTGACCACTTTTCGGGCCAGCGCCGATGACCAGCGAGGAAATAGACAAATCGGTCCACCACGGCTCGTCGACCCTTTTGGTGGCGTCGATCCCGACGGTGTTATTGATCGTCATCGCTCTTGTGCAATTTACCACGGCCCACACCACTGTTTTGACCCCCTGGAAAGGTGGTGGATTCGGAATGTTTTCCACCGTCGATGTCGACACGGCGCGTATCGTCACGTTGCATCTAAAGGTGGAGGGCACGGAATATCCCGTGGAAATGCCACGGGATTTTTCCTCCGATGTAGAGTCGCTCAGACCAATGCCGACGGCGGCGCGCACCGAAAGGCTGGCGCATCGGCTTGCAGCCAGGCAGTGGGTGGAAGCCGACGGCCATCTGGCGCCGTCGTTGATCCCAATCGCCCATACCACGGAGCCGAAATCCGATCGCCACTGGGTGCTCAAACAACCGCTCCACGACGACGAACGCATCGCCGAAATCGAGGGGGTTCGCCTGCAGGTGTGGGCCCCGCGGTTTATCGTCGACGATGAGACCGGCGGCGGTCAGCTCTACCGCGATGAGATCCAGAATGTATTCGTCGCCACCTCGGCAGAAGACTGATTTCGACGTGGAAAACCATCGATGAATTGGACATTAAGCAACGCGCGACGCATCGTCGACGGCAGCCGAAATATGCCGGTGGTGTCGCTCGTCGCGGTAATGATGCTGGTGCTCATCTTGTTGTGGGCCAATCTGACCTGGATCATCATCGCCCCCATTCAGGTTCTGGTCGTCGCCGGTCTTCTCTTTGAAAAAATCCGCACAGATCCCCGGTTCTGGTGTGTGATGACCGCCCTTTTAGCCGGCGCCATCTACTGGGATTGGTACCCGCTGGACAACCATCAATACCTCTTTGTGTATCTGTCGCTGGCCCTTTTTTGTGTCTTTCATCTTCCCGAGCAACGCCGAAAGAAAGTGCTCGCCCTGAGCGGGCGGATTTTATTGGGCGCCGTGATGGCAGCCGCCGTGATCTGGAAGGCTGTCACCCCCGATTATCTGGACGGAACGTTCTTTCACCACGCATTGCTCACCCATCCCCATCTTCAAAATATTGCCATCGCCCTCGGCGGCATTTCACCGGAAATCATCAATACCAATGAAGAGCAATTACACCTGCTGCATTTTAGCTATCTGACGAGCGTCCCCGTGGAGTCGGTGACCCTACAGGGCGCATCCCGTATTGCCCCTCTGGCGTTATTTATCACCTGGTGGACCATCGGCGTCGAAGCCCTGTTGGCGGTTTTGTTTTTATGGCCACGGCGGCTCGGCGGCGATCACCGCTTCGTCTTTTTGGCCCGCCATATCACGCTGATATTATTCATCACCGCCATCTACCCGCTGGCCCCGGTGATCGGTTTTGGCTGGGCGCTGATCATTCTGGGATTCGCCAATTGCGCCGAAAAACCGACCATCTTTCGCCCCATCTACATCGCTCTGATGCTATTTTTGCTCTTTGCAGGCTACGTCAACTTCGTCTGATTTTATCGCTAAGGTTCGGGCTAGCGGCCGGGCTGGCCGCGCGCCCCGCTTATGCCACATCGACATAGAGCCGATAGACCCAGAAGATCACCAACAGGACGATGAGCACCAGTGATACCGGAGTGACTGCACTCTTGCACCGCTCGCGCAGGCCGGCCAAAACCTTTCTCTCGGCGACATAATCACTTATTCGAAGTCCACCGATGATCCCCATCGCCAATAATAGCATTGGCCCCGCCGGGTGAAATCCCCAGGACGCCGCCCAGTCTCCGCGCACAAAGCTGGTCACCGATCGGGTCATTCCACAGCCCGGACAGCGAAGCTCGGTAAGCCACCGAAAGGGGCATAAAATCCACTCCGACAGCGGCGTCAGCGGATAGACCAGAGCCGCCAACAAAAGCGCCAAAAGCACCCATAATGGGCGGAGGCGCCCCGTCTTGTTATCAGCCCCTCCCGTGGTTGAATTGCTTTCGCTCACAATTGTCGTCACCAGTCCGCCGCTGGCTTCTTACCAGCTCTGCGGTTCGTTCTGCGTCGGTGGTTGATGCCCTGCCGAGTGTTGGTTCTGCTGGCCCACACCGTGCTGGGGTTGCTCGTAGCCGATATGACCGATTCCGGGCGAACCGTTTTCCCAGGCGTTATTGAGCGACAATTGCTTGACGATCATTCCCAGGCCGAAAAAGGCGATGATAAATAATAAAGCGGCATCCATCTTCGGACGCACACCCCATGCCTCTTGCACCTCTACGATGGCTTCTGAGGCTTTCCAACTCCACCAAAACCACCACAGACCGCAGGTCAGCCATATAAGAATAAAATCCAGGATGGGATTCATTTCCTTACGACCCAATCCGCGGTTGATATCTTCGGACGTCACAAAAAACCAATACAGTCCGTACAACCCGCAGGTGATCATCGACAAAAAGTAGACGAGGATGGGATGTCGTACAGTTCCGTACTGCATGGCGACGCTCCTTCGTTTGACCCTACTCAGATAACCGAAACCAATCGGCAAATGCCCGATCTCCACGGGGAAATCGGGCATTGTAAATCAATGGTATTGCCGGGCTACGCAGTCGATGAGTCGATGGCCCTTGTGGCGGGCCATCGACCCATCTGCTGCAATATCCGATGGCTCAGATCAGACCGCTGCCTGACCGCCGCCGGGAGCACCGTTTTCCCAAGCGTTGTTCAGCGACATCTGGACGCCGACACCGAAGAGAAACCAGGTGATCAAAAACACAATCGGCGCGTCGAATTTCGGCTCGACACCCCAGGACTGCTGGATTTCGACGGCGGCTTCCGATGCTCGCCAATCCCACCACAAAATCCAGAGTCCGCACGTAATCATACCCAACCCGACTTCCATTCCCGGATTGAACTCCTCGCGTCCCAGAGCGTCGTTGAGCTCCTGAGAGGTCTGGAAAATCCAGTACATCCCGTAGATTCCACAGGTAATCATCGTGAGAAGATAGACGACGAACGGGTTGCGAACTTGACCTGTCTGCATAATACACCTTCTTGAACGGGGAAATGAGATACGATGGTCGGCAATCCTCAATTCCGACTTCGTTAATTCAACCGATGCCCGGACACTACCCGTTTGTCAAGCGTTCGACAAGCCATCGTCGCCGAGAATGGGGGATTGATCCAACAAGCCCCGAACTTGATGCATATTGTGCATCAGCGCCCGGGGCCACGTGCGATCTTGGCGGAGTTGGGAGGGGAGTCTATTTTGTCTTTTTAAGTTCCACCAGAATCTGTTTGACCACCGCTTTGAGGGTCTCAAATACGCCGGGCCCGTTGGGGGCGATAGCGCTGGCCTCGAAATCGGGGTATTTGCCCTCGGGATTGAGGTCGGCCCGCAGCTCTTCGACGGGCATCTTAGTGGGAAGATCGCGCTTATTGTACTGAATGACGAAGGGGATCTTGTCGATATCGTAGCCGTAGGCCGCCAGGTTCTCCTGAAGATCTTCCATGGAGATGATATTGGCCTCTTTACGGGCCTCCTGAGAGTCGGCGATAAAGACCACTCCGTCGGCGCCCTTCATGATCAATTTTCGGCTGGCGCTATAAAATAGCTGCCCGGGCACCGAATACAGGTGAAGTCGGGTTTTGAATCCACGAACCGGGGGCAAACTCAACGGCAAAAAGTCGA
>SKQC01000400.1 GCA_007119175.1 Myxococcales bacterium
ATTTCAGAGGATGACCCACGTTCGTTTCAAGCTGCGGCGGTCGATCCCGATGCACAGCATGACATTTACTAATCCGGACTATCATGCTTCGATGCGGCTTTTATTTGAGTTCGTAACCGCGAATTGCTAAAAATCGCTCTTATCTCGACACGTCCAGCCTCGCCCAAGATCGAAATATGCGACGACGCTTTTCCTCCATCGATAGCTATCTCGCCACTCTGGCATTATCACTGTTGATATTGACCGGCTGCAGCGGCCTGGAATGCGCGGAGGGTACCACCGATATCGACGGCCAATGTATGGCCGTGACCACCACCGATACCTGTATTGACGGCGTCGTCGTCGACGGCATCTGTCAGGCACATAGCTCGTTTTGCGCCGACGGCACAGCTTATGACGAGACGACGCAGAGCTGTGTGCCGGAATCGACGGAGACGACCACCTGTGGCACCAATACGAGCGAGGAAGACGGCCAGTGCGTCGCCGAATCGGCTGCAGGTTGCGGAGCAAATACGGAGCTCGACCCCAACGACAATAGCTGTGTGCCCACCGACGATAACTGCGCCGACGGCACCCTATTTTCCGCCGATAAGCAGGGTTGCGTGGCCGCCGACGAGGTCTGCGCGACGGGAACCACCTTCTCGGAGGAAGCCGGGCTCTGTTTGCCAGATTCGAGCTGCAGCCCAGGCGATGTGGTCGTCGAGGGGACTTGCATCACCGCGGCCGAGGCGCTGGCCGCCGACGCCGACGTAGAGGCCATGGGCAATACGGATCCCGACTTCGGCGGCGATCCCATCGAGCTCGACGTCGCAGACTACGACGACCTATCCGTCTTTCGAGGCACCATCGAAGTCCCGCAAGATCTCGACGGCAGCGGCGATCTCGATCAACAGGTCGACCATTTTCGATTCGACGCCGAAGCCGGCGACTGGTTTGAGATCTCCGTACAATCGCTTGGCATCCCCACCCCTCATTTTTCAGTCTACGCCGAAGAGGGTGGCACGGAAAATTTTTACCGCGCCGCCCCCATCGGAATTTCCGGCGATAAGAGTCGCCAGATCGCCGTCCCCGAAGACGGCACCTATCATCTCGCCGTACGACCCGAGGCGAGCTACCAGACGCCTTACGCCCTCGGCAATGAGGACTGGGGCTACGTGGGAACGTTGAAAGCTCTGGAGCATCCCGACGCCTCCTCGGTTGAGCTCCACGACGACAATTTAAGCGGCGAGCTGGGCAGACTGGACGATAATTATTTTGCTCTCGACGGATTCGATGGCTTTCCCAACCTGGAACTTGCCTGGGAACTATTTCCCGACGATGCCGATCCGATAATCCAGCTCTGGTCGTCGCCCACGGAGTTTGTCGGCGAGTTTTCCGGTGAGTCCATGTCCATCGATATCTCCAATGTCGAAGAGCTCTATGCCATCGTCGACTCGGAAATAATCGTCGGTACCGAAGTGGACTACCGGCTTTCTGCCGAGGCGAATTTTACGGTCGACCAGGTCGACGAATTCGTCGCCGCCAGAGGCGACGTCGTCGAGATCACACAGACCAACCCCGACGGCGCCGACATCACCGTCGAATTGATCCACCACGAATCCAATTCCCCCATCGCCTCTGAGCCACTCGGCGCGGAATCGACCGATATATTTCGCTACATCGGTCTCGAAGATGACGGAAATTACATCGTCCAACTCCGAGACGACGACGGCTTCGAGCCCTCGGCATTTACCGTCGATGTCGAGACCATCACCCCGGAGTTGGTCGAGGAGTTGCCCACAACGACAACCGGAAGTTCCAACGACGGCATCGCTGATCCGCAACAATATTATCGACTCATTTCGACCGACGAGCTCGCCATCGACCTGACCCTGACGCGCGATTCCGGACCGGGATTCGGCCATCTCTTCGTCTATCAGGTAGGTGATGCGTTGGTCAGTCAGACGCCGAATGGCGTCAACGCGCTTCATCTAGAAGACGAGTTGACCGTCGAGATGAGCGGCGATGACCTCCACGTCATCCGCGTCGGCAACGATCTTGTGGACTACGCCGACACCTTCACCTACACCCTCGACATTGAGGTCAGCGACAGCGATTAAACGAAAGAAATAGCGTTCAGCCCCCTCCCTGGGGCCCGCGGCCAGCCTGGCCGCCTTTCGGGCTCAAAGCCCGTACCTTAAGGGCATATTGGCGGATGACTTCGTCACCCAACTCAACACTTAAACGAAAAATTTGGCGATATGGCTCAGATATGATTCAATGTAAATAAGTGTTCTCTGCCATCCCGCATATTTGCGCGAGCCAAACGCCATGAGCGATAAGTCCTTCCGAAGTCTGCGGCGCCGACGCAGCGAAGAGACCCAGCAGGCGATCACCTACCAGTTGGAGCACGTCCACGAAGAATTTGGGATGGATATACTTTTGCTGGCCGATGATCACGGCCTTATCCTCGCTCACGCCGGCGATACTGAAAAAGCAAATCTCATCGGCGTCTACGCGCGCTCCCTTGCCGAGGGTAAAGCCCTCGACCCGTCGCTGGTGGAAATCTTCCCCGATCTAAAGCGAGAACAAGTGCTATGCGAGTCGCTCAACCTCGACGACATCGCCCTTTATCTATGTGCGGTCATGGAGCCAACGCCTGAAAATTGCCGGGCATACGAGCGAGTGCGGACCGGCGTTCAGCGCATCTATTATACGACGAGCGAATTGGCGGGAAGTCCAGAAGACGGCGACGAGTAGTGCCGGACTCAGCTATCGTGACGGCTATGCCACAACGTCAACATCTCCTGCTCTTCGAGCCGATCGAGGCCCACCAACCATTCGCGCTGACCGCGAAATTGCTCGACCCATTCAAGGACATCGCGCGCCGTCTCTTCCAGCGAACGACATTGTAGTCCCCGTTTGCGGGCCCGACTGGAATCGACAGCGTGCATCCCCGCCTTGCGGCCTCTGGCTTCGGGATTCCACAGGGGCATTTTTAGACGGGTATCGATCTCCATCTCTTGCATAAACGCTCTTGATACCCAGGTCATAGTAGCGTCGGAGTCGGTGGCGCGACGACAGGTGGCGAGCATCTCTTCAAACGATATGACCGGACCGGTGGCATTATAGATCCCGGTCAGATCTGCTTCGATGGAGGCCACCAGCCAGTCTGCCAGATCCCGGGCATCGAGCAATTGCACATCCGACGAGGGCTCCTCCGGCGCCAATACTTCGCCGCCGGCGGCGATGCGGCTGACCCAATAGGTAAAGCGATCCGTCGGATCATAGGGCCCGGCCAAAAACCCGGGCCGCACGATCAAGGAGCGCTTATCGAAGATTCCCGTGGTGACCGCCTCGCATTCCGTCTTCAGCGGACCGTAGGTGGAGGAATTGACCTCCTCGATATCCGGGTCCTCCAGGGTTTTTAGATAGTCCGACTCGTCGACCCCTTTTTTCGACAGATCGCGGTAGACGGCGGTCGTGGAGATAAAGCAGTAGCGCTGGACTCGGTCGCGCAGATGCTCTCCGGCAATCTGCACGGCTCGCGGGATATAGGCGCTGGTATCGACGGCAATATCCCACTCTCCGCTCAGAGCGTGGATGTCCTGGAGGCGGTCGCCCCGGATTTTTTCGACCTCCTCAAAGAGGTCGGGATTGGTCTTTCCACGATTGAAGAGGGTTAGCTCATGGCCCTGTCGCAGCGCAGCCTGCACGAAATGTCGGCCCACGAATTGCGTTCCACCTAGCACCAGAATTTTCATTATCCTTAATCTCTCGTTTGGCGGGACCTTATTGACTTTTCGTCGCTCCTTCTCTTACCAATATTCGGTCCCGTCCCGAAGGGGCGAAGGCCCAAAAAAACAAGCCGAGAACCAGAGCCTCGACCATGACCTCGCCGCAGATTTCACCGTCGTCGATGACCGCCAATCCCGGCCCTCCCGCAGGCCCCCCGGCCGGCGGGCCTGGTCCCGTGACGCCGAACGCAAATTCCTCCAAGAAAAAGTCCGGCTGTGGATGCACGGGCATGGTTTTGGGCTGTGGATGTCTGACGGTGATGCTGATGATGGCCGTCGGTGTCATCGGCTCCTTTGTCGTCCTGTGGCAGGCCCCACGGGCCGTGGGTGCCGACGATTGGGGCGAGGTGGTCTCCCTTGCCGAGAGTGCAAAACAGGCCGCCGACGGCGCCGGACAGTCCATTGGCGGCGCCGGCGGGCTTGCCGGCGGACTCGGCGGCGAAGATCTGAGCTCTCTGGATTCTTTCTCCGCAGAAGAACCGGGCGAAACGGGAGTCGATCAATTCTTCAACGTCCTCGACACACCGACCTCGTCACGGGATATGCGCCGCTTTCAATCCAATATGGATGATTGGGAAGATTCCGATGCCGTGAAGGAATTTCAAGATGTTCTGGAGCGAGCCCAGGAATTAGAAGACCAGGAAGAATCGCTGATGGTGGGCTTTCAGACCCTGCGTCTGCTCACCCAATTCGCCTTTCGCTCCAACGATCTAGGCGAGGCCTATGCCAACCACGGTGATGACGATTTTTATCATCTGCACTCGCGAGTCCTCGCCGTCGCTCGCGCCAGCCAGATTGCCGCCGCCAACGAGCACGATCCCTGGACTCAGGAGGTCGCCGACGCCCTGATCGAAGACCACGACGAAAATCGCGAGGAATATGAGCAGACGCGTCAATTGGTCCAGCAGGCGACGATGAGCGAGGGCTTCGACCCCGATTCGCTATCCGAAGAAGAACAGATGGAGTTGATGGAGGCGATGGGCAACCAATTTCTCTTCATCACCAGCGCCATCAACCGCGACAGCCTCGAGACCTGGGCCGGCCTCTCCGACGAGGAGCGCAAGGGAATCATCGAGCAATCCAACGAGCCCCACAACTTTATCGCCCGCGCCCTGTCACTGGCCCACGTCGACCACGAAGACGACGAACTCTACGTCTTTCCCTTTCTCGGGTTTTGAAGCCTTGTCGAACTCTTAGCGGCGCAGCTCGCGGACCCCGAAAAAGGCCAGCGTGGCGCTGCCGACATAGAGCCCCGGTGGTGCCAGATTAATGGCGTCGAATTCGTAGTTGCTCGCCCGATCGGGCACCGTATCCAGGGCAATTCCGGCCCCCAATGCCACGGCGCTTGCAGCAAACCACATCCAGGGCTCGCCGAGCCCGGTGGAGGGCTCCTCGAGCTCGGGGACGCCCTCGCCGATGGGCTCGGCGGCGCTGACAACGTCGAGCCCCAATTCCACCTGAGAGGTCCGCAGAGCCTCGATGATCACCGAGGTCGACGCCTCTTCCTGCTGATATTCGCCGCGCAATTCATAGTCGCCGGGCATCAACTCCAGGCGCGACTCTTCAGCACAATTTTTCGGACCGTCGTCATCGACATAAAGCGATAATTCCGGCGGATCGCAGCTCACTTCCAGATAGCCCGGACAATTGTCGCGAAGCTCATCGCGATACCGGCCCACCGTCTCGTGGATCTCGTCCACCGTCGGCGTTTCCACGCGCGGCGCCTCTAATGCTTTTCCATAATGCTCTTCCGCTTTCTCACACTGGCCGTCGTGCTGGTAGGCCCGCCCCATATTGAGGTGAGTGATATTGAGCGCGCCCAGATCGAGGGACGCCTCAAAAAGTCGCACCGCCCGGGGATAGTCTTCTGCGATAATGGCCTCGACGCCCTGCTGGTTGAGCTCTAATTGAGCCTGCGAGGCGTTGCCCGCCTCTTCGGCGACCGCGCTGGTGCTCATCACCAGCATGATCATCAAAACCAACAATCCAGCCCAGATCGAACGATTCATCGAATTCTCCTCACCAAATACCCGGTTTCTTTCGAAAATCGAGGGCATCCTACCACCAGCCCTATCGTGCTCCAAGCAGGCAGGTTGGACTCGGCATTTTCGCCCCCCGTTTGCGAATCCCGACGGGACTGTTATCTTGGCTGCAATAAACGCCCAATGGGCTCTTTCTTTTTTACGGCGGACTCAAAATCATGAGTACGGACTATGCCAATGCTCTGGGGCTTGAGCAGGGCACTCTTATCCACGGGCGCTACGAGATACGAAGCCTTCTGGGGAGAGGGGGATTTGCCGCCGTTTTCAAGGCCCACGATCGCGAGATAGAACGGGATGTGGCCATCAAGGTTCTCAACGTGGGGCCGTTGGTATCGCAGGGAAATGAGCTGGATTTGATGCTGACCCGATTTAAGCGCGAGGCCAAGTTATCGGCGCGCATCAGCCACCCCAGCGTGGTGCAGATCTTTGATTTCGGGGTCCTCGATGACGAGAAAAACCCCTTTATTATCATGGAGATGCTCGATGGCCACGACCTCGGCGACGAGCTCAAAGAAAACGGCCCCATGACACCTGAGCGGGCAATCCCGCTATTTGTCGACGCTCTAGAGGCCCTGGGCGACGCTCACCAGATGGGTATCGTCCACAAAGATCTCAAACCGTCGAATCTCTTCGTCACCGATCCGGGAGCGCGCCGCGAAAATCTTAAAATCGTGGACTTCGGTATCGCCCATATCGGCGATGACGACAATAATAGTCGGCTCACGCAGACCGGTTATATGCTCGGCACAACCCAGTATATGACCCCGGAGTACGTCGAGGAGCAATCAGTCAGTCCGGGGCTCGACGTCTATCAGATGGGGCTCATTTTGGTGGAGACACTGGCCGGAAAGCCGGTCGTCCACCACGAGAGTCCCTGGAAATGTGCGCTAATGCACATCTCCCGCGAATTGTCGGTACCCGTCGAATTGCTGTCCTCGCCGCTGGGGCCGATCATCGAAAAAGCTCTGGCCTTTGAGCCCGAGGAGCGCTTCGCTCACGCCGGAGAATTTGCCGACGCCCTCGACAACGTGGATATGGAGGGCATCCCCACTTTAAGCGCCACCTGTGAATGCCGCTATATCGACACCCTGTCCTCCGAGATCATCGCCCCCAGCCCGGCCAGTCAGGAGGTTTTAAAACAAGCGCTGACCAGCCGCAGGGAGGTCGACTCGCAGGTTCAATCGGTTTCAGGCGATACATTGCCGAATCACGGCGGCGCCGATGCCGATTTTCACGAGGCCAAAACCGAGCTGACCTCCGACGTTTTCCCGCAGACTCCGTCCGGCCAAGAGGCTGCGCCGCCGGCCTCGGAAGATAGCGGTTCCGCGCCGCTGGACAGTCATTCCGGACAAAAAGCCGCCGACCCCGGCCAAAATCCGACCGCCAATGAGAAGGACTTCGGCTATCTTGAGCCCACCACCGACACCGGCGACAATTTAAAGTCGAACCGCCATCTGGTCGGGATCGTAATCGCTCTGGCGATCGCCATCTGTATTACCGCTTTTGTGGCAACTCAATTACTCAACGATGAGGAAGAGCCGGAACCAGACGTCTACTCCGACGCCGTCATCGACGAAAGCGAGTCGTCTGACGACCCCCCTGAAGACGATCTGGAGCCCACACCACAACCGGCGGGGGCAGTCGCCGAAAGCGGTGATGAGCCCGACGAAGTCGATATCACAGAAGGCGAAGATGGCGAAGACGAACTGGCCGAAAAAGACGACGAGCCCGCTGAAGAAGATACGCCTGACGCAGAACCCGAAAGCGAGCCGGAGCCACAACCGGAGCCGACTCCTCAACCCACTCCGGCGCCCGAGCCAACTCCCCAACCCACTCCAGAACCGGAGCCGACTCCTCAACCCACTCCAGACCCCGAGGAGGAGGACGACGACGAAGACGACGACGGCGGCTCGGGACTGATGATTGCCCCCTGAGCGGTATTATAATTCGACGGGAACCGTAAATTCGCCATTTGTCACGGAGATCGTCTGGCTTTCGTCGAGTTCAAACGCATCGTCGACCAACGCCGCCTCGAATTCAAAGGTTCCCGAAATCGAGTCCTCGCTCGACTCTGTGATGGTCAACGTCCCCGACAGACCGTCGTAATTATCGTACTCCTCGAACGAATCGCCCGATTCGTGGTCGATATACTGCGCACCGTAATCGCCATCGAAACCCGCCCCCGGCGTCGAGATCACATAATCGCCTGGCTCGGGAATACCCGACTCGTATCGGCCGTCGCCAAAGCTGACGTGGAAAGAGTTGTTCTCGCCGGCCTCAGAATCGGTAAAGCTAAAATCGAGATTATCCGTCTGTGCCCGTGTTCGGAGACTTCCCGTCCCCTCGCGCTCGCCGCTGATCTCGCCGCTGACCTCTAAGGTCACCCAGTTTTCATCCCCGTTATCGCCATTGTCGCCGTTTCCGTTATTCGCGTTGGTGGTGGCGTTATTTCCATTGTCGTCATCGCCACAGCCGACGATAAAGCACAACGCAACGACGGCGATCAGAGTGGTAATTTTATGGTATTTCATCGCTTTTCTCCGTGAATTTCGGCGCTAGATGATGGGTGTTCACTGCCGAGAGTGACGCAATGTCGTCGGCAACGCAAACTCACAAAACAACCTCTCAAAAAGGGGGGTGGCATTGGTTTAAATCTCTTCGTCGTGAATCCACCTGCCGAGTTCTTTCATCCCCTCGTCAATCGTCCATCGCGGCTCGTAGCCCAGGTCGTCGCGGGCCGCCGAGATATCGAAATAGTGGTCCGTCGACAATTGCTTGGCCACAAAGCGGGTCATCAGCGGTTCGTTTTTTCGGCGAAAGAGCCGGTAGATGGTCTCCAGCATCCAGCCCATGCCATAGGCTATTTTCGCCGGCACGTGAGAGTCGATGGGATCCAGGCCGGCGGCGGCGACAATGCGATCGAGCAATTCGCCGATCGCCATCGGCTCTCCCTGGGTGATGAAATAGACCTTTCCCGCCGCCTCGTCGCCTGTCTCGAGGGCGTCGGCGGCCAGCAGGTGAGCACGGGCAGCGTCGTCGATATAAACGGAGTCCACCACGGCCTCACCGTCGCCGATCTTTTTTAATTTCCCGCGTCGGGCCCGGTCGACGATTCGCGGCACCAGATGGTTATCCCCAGGTCCCCAGATAAGATGCGGCCTCAGGGCCACCGTCTTGAGCGCCGTGCCATTGGCCTTCATCACCTTGCGCTCGGCAATGGCCTTCGTCTCCGGATAGGCGGTCAGATAATTCTGTGGATAGTCCACCGATTCATCGACCCCCCTCAGCGGCTCATCACCGTACACCACGCTCGGCGAACTGGTGTAGACCAGCCTGTCAACCTCGTGGATTCGACAGGCATCGAGGATATTTTCCGTGCCCATCACATTGGGGCGATAATACTCCTCGTAGGGCCCCCAGACGCCGGCCTTGGCGGCGACATGATAGACGATATCGCAGCCCTCCACGGCCGCCGAGACCGCCCGGGCGTCGGCTATATCACCGCAGATCGTCTCCACTCCCATCTCGCGCAGCCCCGGATAATCACCGCGCGACATCGACCGCACCTCCACGTCTCGCTCCAGGAGCTGCTCGACGATCGCCTTCCCCAAAAAACCTCCACCGCCGGTGACCAAAGCCTTCATCATCAAACCTCGTGTAAAAATCAGATCTACGTCTAAATATTTATCTATTCTTTAGCCGAGCTTTCGCCCACTGTCCCAACTCCTCCCGAAAGATCTTCGAGTTATGGCGCACATCTACCGGAAAGGAGTCGTGAAATAAAAATGTCTCGATCCCACGAGTATGCTCAAATTGCGAGCCCAGCTCGGCAAGCTCGTCGAGCAGATCCTGGCGCACAGCGCCGCGGTGTTCGGCCTCCAGCTCGACGCATAAAACAGGGGTGACCTCGCCGGCCGATTCCACGCCGACCACAGCGGTGCGAAAGACCTTCGGGTGGGTATTAAAGACCGCCTCGCAGCACACCGTAAATAAGGTCGTCTCCTCGTCGATCACCACGCGATGAGACTTTCGGCCGCAGAACCACATCCGGCCCTGCTCGTCGAAATACCCGATATCGCCCATCCGATGGCGCACAGCACCTTCGTCGTCGATCTTTGCAGAGCGCGTCGCCTCCTCGCGGTTAAAATATCGCTTCGTGACCTGCGGTCCTTTGACGACGAATTCACCGATCTCGCCCTGCGGCAACACCAGATCGTCGGACCACGTGGCAATGGGCTCGTCGTTAATTTCAATGACCTCGACCTCGATGCCCTCGACGGGGCGCCCCACACACACGCCGGCCCCTTCATCGGTGGCGTCGGCGGTCTCGCCGAGGATCTCGCGGCTGCCGATGGACGCCACGGGGAGCGACTCCGTGGCGCCATAAGGGGTGTGGATTTCGGCGTCGCCGTCCAATAGCGCCTCCACTCTCTTCAGGGTCTTCGACGGCACGGGCGCGCCGGCGGAGATAACCCTGTTTAGGCTCGGCATTTTTACGTCGTGCTCCTCGCCATACCTACCGAGCCTGTCCATCACGGCCGGAGAGCCGAACATATTGGTGATATCGAATTGCTCGATGGGCTCCACCAGATTTCTGGGTGACACCGTGCCGGGATTGGCAAAATCCATATCCGGCAACACCGTGCTCATCCCCAGCGCCGGGTCGAAGAGGGCAAAGAGCGGAAAGGTGGGAAGATCGATCTCTCCGGGCTCAATATCGTAGGTGGCGCGCACGAATTCCACCTGGGCGCAGAAATTGCCGTGGCTGTAGACCGCGCCCTTGGGAACGCCCGTGCTGCCGCTGGTAAATAAAATCGCCGCCATATCCTCGGCATCGACGCCGGGGGCCTGAAATTCGCCGGACGCGGCGCCTTTTTTTCGCACCTGGTCGAGCTTAAACCCACCCCACAACCAGCGGCGGCCGACGGTCACCGTATGCTCGATGGTCGACGCCCCCCAGCGCAATACGAGGCGCGCCGCGTGGGCCTTGGGAACGCCTATAAATGCCGACGGCTCCGCCTCCGCCAGACAGGTCTTGAGATTGCTCAAACCCATGCCGGGATCGACGAGCACCGGCACCACGGCGGCCTTAAAAAGCCCGAAGGTCAGCGCGAAAAACTCGATCGACGGCTCCACCATCAATACGGCCCGGCTTCCCGCCTCAATGCCAATTTCGTGCAACCCGGCGGCGATATTGGAGCTCTCCTCATCGAGCTCCGAATAGGTCATCGTCTCGTAGCGCCAGGTGCCGTCCGGAGCCCGCCCCTTCGGATAATAGATCGCCACCTCCTCGGGCTGTGACTCGGCAACCTCACTGAGCGCCGATGCGATATTCGGATTATCCCGTGCTTTCATGGTGGCTCCATCAATAGAACCGGCAACTCGACGCAAAAATGATCGCCTGTGGCGACTCTCTGCGCCTGTATGCAGGTCCCAATTTTATTTCGATTTTAAGAAATCTTCGATCTCGGCACCCAGCTCTTCCGCCCGGTCTTCCAGCACATAATGACCGGCCTCCGGGTACTCGGCATATTCGGCGTCGGGATAGATCTGACGCCACCGGGCGAGAAAATGCTCGTCGAAGACGAAGTCGCGATAGCCCCATCCGATCAAGATCGGCCGGTCGGCGAGATCCGGCAGCTTTTCCTCGGTCTCGCTGACCAGATCGTATCCCTCGTCTTCGGCTTTCAACGGGATATCCTGGACGAAGCGAAGGGTGGCGATCCGGTCTTCCGGCGACGAATAGGGCGCCATATAGCCCTCGGCAACTTCGCGGGGCATCTTGTCGGTGACGCAAAACCGGGCAGCACCGCGGCTAAAGGCGTTGAATTTTTCGACCAGAAACGCCCCGGCCCGCGTATTTCGCGCCAGCCACAGCGAAAAGGGCAACCGCTTGGACTCCGGAAGATGAAACGCCGCCGTATTCATCAACACGATCCGCTCGATCCGCTCCGGATTTCGCACCGCCCAGCTCATGCCGATCATCCCACCCCAGTCGTGCATCACGAGCGTCAATTTATCGTCGTCGATGGTCTCCGACAAAAACCTGTCCAGGTCCTCAACCCGCCGCTCCAGCGTATACTCGTAGTCCTCGTCGCCCGGCTTATCGGACTTGCCACAGCCGATATGATCAACGGCGACAGCCCGAAAATCCCCGCTCAGCCGGCGCACCAGATTTCGATAATAAAACGACCAGGTCGGATTGCCGTGAACCATCACCACGGCGGCCCCGTCGCCCTCGTCGATATAATGCATCCGGTGGCCTCCCCGCACCTCCACAAAATTTTCATCAAAGGGATATTCAGTGGGGGCAATATTTAGGGAATCAACGGTCATATTCGGATCCGGTCCTGGCGATTACGCCGTTACGACGACAAGGCGAAATACGCAGTTGATACAGCGCATCGTCGGGTCCTTGCAACACCATCTCTTTTGGATTGTTGGTGAAGGACGGAAAATAGAGCTGCTGCGATCTCCGCCTCCGCTCTTCAGACAACTCCCGCCCCTCCCCTCGCGAGGCTGGAAATTGATCTCGAGATCGATATCGAGCAACGAGATCGATATCGAGCAACGAGACCGGCTTCGGTGCGCCCCGGTGGTGGGCGGTGAGGCGAAGTCTACCAAGATACAGCCAGTACCGGGCCGGTATACTCGGCGGAGGGGCGAATGACGACATGGGGCCAGTCGCGGTCGCGAAAGCGAAGATTGCCGGAGCGGTCGAATCGCCGCCAATACGAGAATTTGGCGATCGCCGTACCCACGGCGGCGCCGGTGGCCACATCGGAAAAATGATGCCGGCCATCGGTGACCCGCGTCGCCGAGATAAAGGCGGCGCTGCCCATCAACAGAAATTGAGCGCTGCCGCCCACGATGCGGCTGCGTGTGGATGCATCGTCTCCCCATACGTGGTTTCCGCCGATGAGCAGCGTGGTGTAGGTCGAGATGGCAAAGGAATTTGAAGCGTGCCCTGAGAAAAAACTCTTTTTGCCGTCGTTTAATCGCCGCCTACTGCGCCGGTCGGATGCGTGGAGTGGTTGATCTCGAAACTCGTCGCAATCCGACCCATAGCTGGCTTCTGTTTGAGTGCAGTGATACCGCAATGCTCGCTCTGCAAAATCGGGACGCAATCGTCCGAATCGCGGCTTTACTAAAGAGGTCAGCGCCGCCGTCAAAGCCGATGCCTCGGTAAAGCCAATCAGCGCATCGTGAAAGCGCTGCCCCGAACCTCGTCCTCTGCGCCACTGTCCGGCCTCCAATCCGGCGATGGCAAAGGCCGCGCCGAGCATATAGCCGTGGACCCAGGCGATGGGGATGGTATCGCTGTCTCGGAAGGGTTTGTCGATATCGTCGAATTCCGTCAATTCCATCGGATCCTCGGGATCATAGCTCGGTCCGATTCGCGCCTCTTCGCGCGCCGACATCTGATCGCCGACGATATAACCGGTCAATCCCAACCCGATAAGCCCGTATCCCACCAGATAACGCGGGGTCCACCACTCGACGAGCGTCTCCTCGCCTTCCTCGACGAATTCGATAGAGTGAAACTCCTCAGCCGTGGCGACCGAGGGACTGAGGGCGACCACTGCCAATGCCAGAAGGACAACGAGTGGAATTCGATAGGGAGCGCCCATGGAAATTGTACCTCTGTTCACCGCATATGCTCGACAGCAGCCCTCAACAACGCGAAAAACGGCTCTTTCTCCCGATATTCTCGGGATCACTCATTATTAGGAAGTAACTCATCGCAGGTCCACCCCACCGAAGAGGCCATCGGCCGGTTGGGGGCGTGCGGGCAATGGCCATCGACCGGTTGGGGCGTGTGGGCAATGGCCATCGGTCGGTTGGGGCGTGCGGGCAATGGCCATCGACCGGTTGGGGGCGTGCGGGCAATGGCCATCGACCGGTTGGGGCGTGTGGGCAATGGCCATCGACCGGTTGGGGGTTTAATGGACATGATCCACCCGGGTTAAAACCCGGGCCTGCACGTGGGCTGGGCTCCGCAGCACTAAAGTGCGCTCCGCCTCGTGGTTTCGCCGGTGCTGGGGCATTTCAGTTAACGTGTGCTCTCCCATTTCCTGAACATCCGTGCCGTGGAATTTTATGGCCTCGAATTCGCGCCATCGATTGTCCATGGTCGTTTGTGCGTGGTGATATTTTTGACGTGCGATATATCGTACGATTCCCCTGATATCGATGTGGTCGATGCCGACCGCACCATACCCCGTCCCCATTTCAGCCACGTTGATTATTTTTACCCCGACAGACCATCGGATGACCCCAAACCGACGAGATCAGGAGGCGGAGCGCACTTTAGTGCCGCGGAGCCCAGCCCACGTGCAGGCCCGGAATTCATTCCGGGTGGACCATGGTCTATTAACCCCCAACCGACCGATAGCAATGCCCCGCAAACCTCCAACCGACCGATGGAAATACCCCGCACGCCCCCGACGGGCCGATGGATATGCCCCGCACGCCCCCGGCGGGCCGATGGACATATCCCGCAAACCACCAACCGACCGAAACCAGCTATCGATCATCATCCCAATGAAATTAATCGGCTCGACATGATCTACCGACAGATCTGGATCACACTCCCGTGACCGACCTTCATCGGTCCTCCACCCCACCGAATAGCTCTTCAACGATCGAACGACTGCGGGCCTTACCGACACCAAATGCCTCGTCGACAGTGTCGACCAGCCGCCGTCCGGCGCCGCTGCCCACGACGCGGCCTCCTACTTTGGCAAACGCCTCGCGACGATCCCACTTCATAAGCGCCCAGTCGCCGTCTGTTAGTCGATGAATTAAGGAGGACCGAATCTCAAGGCTCCTTCAAGGGAAAGCGTTCAGTGGGACGACGAAGTCATGCGCCAAAGCGCCCTGAAAGGGTCGGGCTGACGGCCCGAAATGCGGCCAGGCTGGCCGCGGACCCCGGGGGACTGAACGCTTATCCTTCAAGGCGCCGGGGGATGGCAAGTCACCGCGCATGAGATTCCCTTCCCCACAAGGAAGGGAATCTGTGGTGACGTTGATAACCTCTGGTGGTCGCTGCAAGATTACCTGCGACTTCGCTCTGTTTTCGCTTCTCTATCGCTCAACTTGCTGGCACCAGGCCTAGATGAATCCCTACCTCCTCATTTTTTCGGCCGCCATGTTGTGGGCCCTGGTCGGCATCTTTACGGCATTGCTTTTGGCCGCCGGGCTGGGGGCGATGGAGATCGCCTTTTGGCGCGCTGCCATCGCCGCCGCTGCGTTTACGGTCCACTGTCTTGTCACAGGTCAGTATTCGCTTCGACGACGCTCGGATCTGGCCGTCTTCGCCGTCTTCGGACTGGTCGGTGTGACCCTCTTTTATAGCTCGCTGAGCGTGGCCATCGACGCCGGTGGCATCAGTCTGGCCGTGGTATTGCTGTATACAGCGCCGGTCTTTGTCATCATTTTGGCGCGCATCTTTCTGGGCGAGTCGCTCACCGCCGCCAAGACTATGGCCGTGGCCCTCGTCGTCGCCGGCGTCGCTCTTATCGCATTCGGTGGCGACAGCACGGGCATCAGTATCAGTGCCGTCTCCATCGGCTGGGGACTATGCGCCGGTCTCAGCTATGCCCTGCTGTCGGTGGGCGGAAAACACCTCCTCACCCGATACCACCCGGTCACTATCTACGCCTATATGATCCCCGTCGGTGCCCTGGGACTGGTCCCCATCGTCGAACTTTCCCTGCCGTCGGCGACGACCTTTTTGTGGCTCATCCCACTGGGCATTTTATCGACCTATGCCTCGTCACTTCTGTACTACACGGGGCTTCGCCGCGCCCAGGCATCACGAGCCGTCCTGGTGGCCAGTACGGAACCGGTGATCGCCGCCGTATTGGCGGCCATCTTCTTCGGCGAGCGCTTCGGTGCTCTCGGTGCACTGGGCGCCGCAATGGTCGTGCTCGCCTCGCTGATCGGCGTATTCTGGAGGTCGAAAGATGACTGATTTTTGCGGTCGAGAGGATGGGTCTACCAGCGAACTTCCATCATCGCGCAATTTAGGCCGCTGCCGATGCCCATCAAGCCGATGCGATCGCCGCGGCTGAGTTTGCCCTCTTCATCGAGCAAGGACAGGGCGATGGGGATCGAGGCCGGGCCCACATTTCCGTAATTTTGAAAAATCTTGCAGAAGCGGTCGAGTTCGATCTCCAGCCGCTCGGCGACGCGGGCGGTGTGTACGGCGCTGACCTGGTGGGCGGCGACGTGATCGAGGCTGTCGGGCGTCCAGCCCAGATATTCTCGCGCCGCGGCGAAGGTCTTTTCGCCGAGGGCCAGACCGTGGACCAGGAGCATGGCGGCGTCGGTTTCCATCCACTCTCGCTGGCCGCGGCACAGGTCGTTGTGCTCGGTGGCGGCGCGGGTGACGGCGCCGACAATCCGTGGAGCGTCTTCGTGCTCCGAGGCTTTTCCCAACACCACGGCTGCCGCACCGGAGCCCAGGGTCAACGTCGCCAGTTGCCGCCGCATCTTTGCCACCGGAAAGTCGGGGCGGTTCATCCGCTCGATGGTCGCCTCCAAAACCTGGCGGCTGCTCTCGCCGTCGACGACCATTCCGTAATCGACCAGGCCGCGCTCGATCATATCGCCGACGATCTGAATTCCATTGAGAAAGCCGAGGCAGGCATTTCCCACGTCGAAATTCAGACATTTTGAGGGCAGGCCGAGCTGTGCGTGGACCAGCGAGGCTACGGAGGGCTCGATAAAATCTTTGCACACCGACGTGCTCACCATCACGCCTATCTGATCGGGGGACACGCCGCTGCGCTCGAGCGCCCGGCGGCCGGCGCGCGCTGCCGCATCGCTGGCCTCCACTCCCGGCTCAAAAAGCCGCCGCTCGGCAATCCCCGTCAATTGATATAATAAACCGGCCCCGTAGCCGGCTCGGGCCATCGCCGCGCTCAACGAATCCTCGATGGCCTGCGAGGTTTTTACCACCGGCGCGTCGACTCTTCCCAACCCCACGAGGGATATATTGTGGAATTTTACACAATCCATTTATGTCACCACTATCGGACGCCGGGAGTATGGACTCGAAACGTCAGCCGTTCAAGCTCGCCTTCAACTTGACGATTTGCGAGCCTCAGTGGTAACACCAGCGCTCATTTTGGAACCTGTCGAGTGGAGCTTATTCGGCACTTCCTCCAGCCCGACCGCAACACCTATCGGAACTTCGTCGGTACGACTCGAATTCGTCGTCTCGAGATGCCCGGCGGACGCACGGCACCGACCATCTTCTTTTTTCGTCGCCACGACGGGCGACGACGCGCAGGTATCAGTATGGAAACGGAAATCATCTTCGCACTCGGCGGCGCACTCGCGTTGATCGTCGGCATCTTCTTTTATTGGGAGGGAAAGCGAGCTCGCACGGTCTATGAAAAGCTGCGAAAAAAGCTCGAAGACGAGCGAGAGGATCTGGAGGCAAAGGTCGACGAGCAAAAGTCGTCGGGAGCCACCAAAAAAGAGCTCCAGGCCATTAAAAAAGAGCGCGACGAGGCCAAAAGCTCGCTCAAAGACCTCAAAAAAGAGGTCTACGATCTCAAAAACAATCTCGAAGAGGCCCGCGACAACGTCGAGGAACTCAAAGACCAGTCGTCGAGCAGCGACCAGAGCACATTGCTGGAGTCGCGCGAGGAGATCGCCAATCTGAAAGCGGAGCTCGCCAACCTGCGCGAGGCGGAGCAGAAAAAACCGGAACCGAAGCCGGAACCCAAACCGGTGGCGAAACAAGAGAAGAAAGAATCGGACGATACCGAAATCGACACCGACGAGCTCGAGCGACTTCGCTCGGAGTTGGAGAAGGCGCGATCCGGTCTGGAGTCGGATAAAAAATCGCTGGAGAAGGAGCACCGAAAAGAAGTCCAGAAGCTCGAAAAGAAGCTCAAAAAGACGGTCCAACGGGCCGACAAACAGCGCCGCCGCGCCGACAATAACGACAAAGCCTATAAGGTCACCCAGCGCCAGCTCGACGCCAGCCGAGAGCGCACCGAGTATTTAGAGCGGCAACTGGAGATCGCCAAATTGGCGCTGGAGAAGAATATCCCCCTCAAGGAAGCAGAAGAATTGCTGCCGAAGCTCGAAGAAGAGGCGCGAAAAGCCGAGGAGGCCAGGCGGGCGAAAGAGGCCGAAGAGGCAAAGAAGGCTGCTGAGGCGAAGAAGGCCGAGGAGGCTGCTGAGGCCGAGAAGGCTGAGAAGGCCGAGAAAGCTGAGGAGGCTGAGGCGGCTGAGGAGGCTGAAGAGGCTTCGGACAACGAGGAAGCTGAGGAGGCTGAAGAGGCTTCGAACGACGAGGAAGCTGAAGAGGCTGAAGAGGCTTCGAACGACGAGGAAGCTGAGGAGGCTGAAGAGGCTTCGGACGACGAGGAAGCTGAAGAGGCTGAAGAGGCTTCGGACGACGAGGAAGCTGAGGAGGCTGAAGAGGCTTCGGACGACGAGGAAGCTGAAGAGGCTGCTGAAGACTC
>SKQC01000049.1 GCA_007119175.1 Myxococcales bacterium
GCCCGCGGCCAGCCTGGCCGCCTTTCGGGCTGCTAGCCCAAACATTAGGGGCCCGCGGGACATATCCATCAACCGATCGGGGGTTAGCCGGTCATATCCATGAACCCGGTGGTGACAGATGGGGCATATCCATCGACCGGTTGGGGCATTCGCCGATTGCCATCGGCCGAGGGGGGTGTGCGGTCAATGGCCATCGACCGGTTGGGTTTGCGGTCAATTGCCATCGGCCGGTTGGGGATTTAGCGACCATGGTCCACCCGGAATGAATTCCGGGCCTGCACGTGGGCTGGGCTCCGCGGCACTAAAGTGCGCTCCGCCTCGTGGTCTCGTCGGTGTTGGGGCATTCGCCGCCGTGCCGTTTGACAACCTCCGATCGACATCCCAATATATTGGAACGGCCCTAATTTATATATTTGCGGGGGCTGTGTTCGACCCGCCGACAATGGCTGTTGCCGGGAATCACTGTTTATTTCCTTAATGATTTGGAGATGTTGTAATGTCTTTATGTAGAAGCTCTCTCTTGCAATTTTGATGCTCACCGCTTTCACACTGGTATTTACCGGTTGTGGTGAGACCGAATCCCCTCCAGGCGATGAGGAATCCAGCGCGGAGACGGCGACGGTCTCATCTGCGCTGCTCTCGAATTGTCGCCCCGATCATAACTACACCACATGTCTTGAGATCGACCTCTCCAAGGTCGAGTACTGGCAAGATACCTTACCCAATCCTGGCTGGCGCTACGTACAGCCGAGCTCCGATCCGGACCTCGACTACGAGGTGACAGTTTCTCTCGACAAACTCAACGGCGGTGTCATCCCGACCGCTCCCGGACAGGGCGTCTACGATGATTTTGACGACTACTACGACGCATATTCGAACTTGATGGGGGTGGATCCCAGAACCGACGACTTCGTGGTCACCGTCATCGGCTCCACAGCCAAGCTCGGCAGTGACGGCGGTCCGATCACACGAACCACTGGTGTCTTCGAATATGACGCCCTCTCAGATGCGGACGGAAGTATAATCATCGACGGTGTTTCCATGACCAACGAATTTATCAACACTGATCGGATTCACCACTTCACTCAGGAAGTCGATAGCGGCACGTCGCAATATACTGTCTCCGAGCCGAGTCTAACTCCGCTCGCGCACGAGCCTTTCCACGAAGAATTGGTCGACAGCTCTCTATTGGCCGATGGTTATTGGCGAGCAGATCTGAAGAAATTTACTCGAGATTTCGATGTGATTGGTTCTACCACAGTGGTTACCGGGAAGAACGTCACTCAATTATCTGGTGTCCGCACCAGTTGGGGTGCTCCGCATCAGGGCCTATTCAGTTGTGTCTTTCGCTGGATTCCCGATGGTTCCGGAGATTTTCTGGCAGGCGTGTTGCGACGCATCTGCAATCCGGCTGATTATCTCGCGTTGGATCAAGAAATAGTAGATCCATATATCCACGCTGATTACGCCGACACCGGAATTTACGCCATCGAAACAATCCACAATTGGACTGGTGATCGTCACCCGCAGTCCCGTGAGTCCTGCGGATTCGGATTTGCCCTCTTCGATTCTCAGGAGCTTGAACTCGATGATGACCCGGTATTTACGGATACCGGTCTCGACGACGAAGATTGCCCGGAGGTCTTCGACCTTCTGCCATAACTCCGCGGCAGGCCGGCCGGAAGAGCTTTGACCATTTCTCCCGGCCGGCCTGCCGAACTCTCAGATACCAGAATTAAAAAGGGAGTATGAGCCGTGATCATCTCAGGTAATAAGTTCAAGTCGACTGTATTTTTCATCACCATCTCTCTGGCCCTCGCCGGCTGTAGTTCAGGGTCCGATCCTCTCGTCATCGACAATGCAGACGCTGATCAACCGCATGACGCAGCAGATGTGGACAGCGATATCGCTGCCGACGCTGATGATGCCGAAACCAGCATCGAAGAATTCAGCAAACCCGATACCGACGACTACTTCGAGATCACTGACCCGGCGAGTTATGCAGAGGCATATGATCGCGAGGGACCTGGCGGAAGCATGATGGGACCGGTGGGGCGTCCACATATGAAACACACGTCCGCCGTATTGGAGAGTTGGCTCTATCCCGGTGAGTACTTTGTCGTCGACAAGATGATAATAGAGCATCGGGGGTGGCTGCCTTCCGACATCTACATGATGGTCGTTCATCAGGGTGACCATCTTCCGTCACGAGTAGTTGAGGTAGATGACGAATTTCCAGCTATCGATGAAATCGAAGGGTGGGACGAGGGGAAGTTTGGCGAGGTTCACGTCGTATCCCGCGATAACGAGGTGCCGTTCAACTTTACCGTAGTTATTCCCCCTTGGGCTTTCCCCGACACGGGTGCTTATAATATTCAACTCCTCTCCTTTCCTATTTGGGATCCTTGGCCTGAAAGATTCGTACTGAGCGGCGGTCCGACTCACCTGCATCAGCAGAGCCACACCATCTATTACGGTGACACCGAATTTAATCCGGCTCCGGAGGCTATCGAAGATCGGCAGGAGGAAGCAGTGGAATGGGAATCGAGCACGCCGGGGCCAGTCACCAATAGCTACAACCTGCTTCTCACTCCATCGGTGGATATTTGCGACTGGCGTCCCGATCCCGCTACACCTCACGCGGCAGATTGCCTCAGCGAGGTGATCACGGCGCCCGAGGTACGGACGACGCTCCAATTTTACGTCGCCGGTTCCGGCGAGAACCGAATCGGCTGGGATACTCGCGGGCAAAATATGTATTACGTCATGCGCGATGACGAGATCATCGACGTATTTCTGCTGGACCCCGGCGAGGAGGCTAGCGTCATGGACCTATACGAGGGATCGAAAAAAGGCGTCGTCCTGCCGATTAATGTCCGCCTGACGCGCTATCCGGCGGCATATCAGGTCGTCTCCGTCGGTTGGCCCTTTCGGCCCCAGCGCGACGACGGTCATCTAACACCGCTCGGCAATCGACCGGTGAACTCCAACCCAATCTTGATGAACTACGACCCCGATCAGGGTGAGTAGTCAATCGACCACCGAGTCGTGCAGCAAGGCACGAAAACTCCTCTCCTGCCAGGGGAGGTGCCGCGCAGCGGTGGTGGGGTTACTCGCAGGCCTCGATCTTCGAGGTTTTCGCTCTACCCCACAGCCTCGCTTCGCTCGCCAACTCCAAGTGGCCGTTGACAGCTTCGGATCGGGCCATCATCCTGTGTGGACGGCCCTAACTTATATATTTGCGGGGGCTGTGTTTGACTCGTCGACAGCGGTTGTCGCCGAGATTTATTGTTGACTACCTCAATGATCTGGAGATGTTGTAATGTCTTTATCTAAGTGCTCTCTCTCTCTCTCTACTTGCAATTTTGATGCTCGCGTTCATTTCACTGGGGCTCACAGCCTGCGCTGATGACGATACGCCCGCACCGGATGGCGCGGCAAGCGATATCGACGCCATTCAATCGATGGTGGTCCAATCGTGTACTCCCGACCCGGATTATAATGACTGCCAGCAGACCGACCTCGATCAAGTCAGACACTGGACTGACACGCTTCACGACCCCGGTGGGCCCGCCTGGCGTGATGTCCAGTCAAGCTCGGAAGACGAGTTGGACTACGAGGTGACGATCGACGTCCATGAGCTCAATGGCGGCGTCATTTCTACGATTTCAAACCAGGGGCAATATCAGAGTATCAAGCATTTCCATGCCGTACTCTCAACGCTACTCGGTGTTGACGTCGGCACCGACAGTTTTGCACTGATCGTCAAGGGCTCAACCATCAAACAGGCCGAAGACGGCGGGCCGTCTACCCGTAGTTATGGTGTATTTCTCTACGACGCGCTCAGCGATGAAGACGGTAATATCTTCGTCGACGGTGTCGAGGTAACTGAAAATTATATCGACAAATACCGTACACATCAGCAATCCCACCAGGTTTACGCCAGCGGTCAATCGACGGCTCTGGAGACGGAGACACTGGCGACCACCAATGGTGTCGATACCATCGAGGATGAGACGGTGCTCACTTCCGGCTCCTACCCCGAGTTGTGGGAGGCCGACTTTCGCCTGTCCTGGGAGCAAGAACGTGTGCAACCGATGTTCCCACCAGGCAATACCTATTGGTCAGAGACTTCCGGAGTTCGTTACAACGGATATGCTTGCCTAAACATCTGGTATCCAGCGTCCGGTGGCGGCTGGGATTCTGTCTCGCGGCACTGCAACAAGGCCGACACCCTGGCCAATTCTGTACAGGGGGTTCACGCGATTCCATTCGAGGATAACCCACACAATTCGCTCCAAGATCACAAGCTTGAGTCATTAAAGATTGGTCTTTACCTATCTCCATTATCAGATACCTGGCCCGGACAAGCCTGTGCCCTGGGAGCAGCGATTTTCGATCCCCTCAATGACGCTGCCGAGATTCTGGAAACAGACTATATCGATTCTATTGACTGTGAACTGGCGATTCAAAATTAGTAGCCAGTTGAAAGTAGAATCTGAGGATCTCGATTAATCAGCCAGACCGAGGTGGGTCGCCCATTGGCCCGCCTCGGCTGCCACTATCTTGAGTCCGGATATTTGAATTATCCTGTATACGGAATAAACAATGAGCATCGTCGAGAGCATCCGAGTCTACTTGAACTACGTTCTAATTGGCATCCTCACTGCTTTTCTCTTCCTCCTCGCAGCCTGCTCTGAAGACCCGCTGGTCCTCAACGAGTCCACACAGCCGACAATCGACGCTGAAGTAGAAGATATCGCCTCAGACGATATCAGCGCTGATTCAGAAAACGACCCCAACGATGTTGGGCCAAAAACAGATGGCGCGCCGCCTTCCGTGGAATGCGAGTATCGCGGAGAAAGCCGGTCTCCCAGCACATTTTTTCCAAATTCGATGTGTACCGGCTCGGGTGCGAGTGGAACCCGACGCGGCTACTCAGGGCGTGTTCATATGGGGCCGGATATATCAGCCATGCAGAGCTGGTTGTCCACAGACCAATATTTCGTCATCGACGGCTATTGGTGCATTTATGGAACGCAGTCGGCACCGATGGACTATCGCGTATCGGTATTCCACAATGGGAGACGGCTCCCCTTTCACCTCATCCAGATCCCGGAGCCCGATTGCTATCCAACCATCGACGATATTGAGGCCTGGGATAGCCGTGCCTTTACCTATGAGAACGTGATCACCCGACAGCCCGATGTGTCGTACAACTACACTATCGTGGTACCGCCATGGGCCTTTCCCGAGGAAGGGGGATATAATATCCAATTCATCGCCACTCCCATCTGGGAACCGTCAACAGATCGGATTCTACTGCGGTCGGGTTCTTATAATCATAGCGCTCATACTGTCTATTTTGGCAGTGACGACTGGATAGCTGCTGAACCGGAAATTTCCGACCGACAACACGAAGCTGTGCAGACGGAGCTCGAAGAGATCGGAGTATCATTTCTAAATCGAACGCGCGGGTTATTTCTGGCCCCACCGCTCGACGTCTATGATTGGAGCGAGCTGTCACATGCCTCAGAGTCTGAACTCGCCGATATTCTCGAGATATCGTCGCCGGAAGTCACACTCACTCTATATTTAAAAGGAATGGAATTCCCCTTTCCGGACAATCAGCCAAAGGGGCTATATTACGTACGCCAGGATCAAAAAATTATCGAGAAATTCACTATCGAACCCGGTGAGGGAAC
>SKQC01000326.1 GCA_007119175.1 Myxococcales bacterium
CCACTGAACGCTTACGATGTGATTTCGCGATGCGTTTTATATTTGCTCGATTCAAAACTGTTCCATTCCGTTTATTGGTCGCCTTTTCGGCCCTGGCGTTGTCCGTGACGTTTGCCATAGACGCCTCAGCAGAGGCGCCGTCTAAAGAAGTCGGTGCACTGCTACTGGTCGTTATCGACGCCGACAGCGATGCGCCGGTCGGCGACGCCCAGGTGCGCATTTCTGGTCAAGAGCTCGAGAAACAAACCGATATACAGGGACGTGTCGATTTTCGGGAATTGCCACCGGAGTCTTATTACGTGGAGGTGGAACACGGCGATTATTACTCCGACAACTTTACCATCGACGTCGAGGCGGGAGGGCAAACCGAGCTTCATATCCAGTTGATACGGCGAGCCGTGGAGGTCGAACCGGTGACGGTGAAGACGACAGGCCATCGCGTTGGTGGTCAGCATATCTACCGGCCGGCCACGACGGTGGAGGGCGACGAATTGCAGCAACGCCTCTCCAGCAGCGTACCGGCCACGCTGGACGGAGTGCCCGGTTTTCACGTCCAATATAATGGTCCCGGGGCGACGAATCCCACCATTCGGGGGATGCCCGGCGATCGGGTCCTCATGTTAGAAGACGGTCACCGAACGGGCGATATCTATTGGACGGCCGCCGATCACGGCGTGATGGTCGAGCCCCTGTCGGCGAAGCGCATGGAGGTCGTCCGGGGACCGGCGAGCCTGCTGTACGGATCGAGCTCGTTGGGGGGCGTGGTCAATGTGGTCCGCGAAGACGTGCCGCGCCATCGCCCGGAGACCATTCAGGGCACGGCGTCGTCGCAGTTGGAGTCGGTCAACGAGGGAATCACCGGCGGCGCCGTATTGCGCGGACCGGCTGGCCCGCTGGCCTTTTTCGCAGAGGCCACGGGGCGTCGAGCCGGTGACACCAGAACACCACTTGGCGTCATCGACAGGACGGGGCTGCAGGCACTAAACGCCGCTGCCGGATTGAGCTGGGTGCCGGAAAGCGGAGTCCTGGGCGCTTCGTTTCGATACTACGACAACGTCTATGATGTGCCCGGAGAATTCGACGGCGAGCTCATTCCCGGAGGCCACCCCGGCGGTGTCACCAGCGAAGCCAGGCGCATGGTCGGCCGAGTACTCGGCGAGGTTGAAGAGCCCGTCAGAGGGCTTGAGACCGTGGAGTTGCGCAGCAACCTGGTGCAATTTGACCACATTGAGATCGAGCGGATCATCGACGACGAGCCCGTGATCGGGGCCAGCTTCGATCAGATGAGCACAGACTCTCATCTGGTGGCTTATCACAGCCGCCTGGGCTCGGAGGAAGAAGATGAAACAAGCGTCCACGGAGCGCTCGGCCTGTCGGTTCAGACCCGTGATCTCGTCGCCGGTGGCGCTGCCCCGGGAACGCGGTCGGGGGCCGAACGGGCGGTCGGTATTTTCGGCTTCGAGGAACTTCGCCGAGGATCGCTGCGCCTGCAGGCCGGGCTGCGCTACGACTACAGCCATGTGACCACCGACGACCTCAGCAATATAAGAGTCAACACCCAGGATCGGCTCATCGTCAAAGAAGTGGAGCCTCGGGACTTCAATGCTGTATCGGCCTCCACGGCCACTCTCTGGGAATTCACCGACGGTTGGACGCTGGGCGCCGGGCTGTCGCGCTCCTTTCGAAACCCCACCATCGAAGAGATGTACTCCGATGGCCCCCATCTGGCCGATTTTTCATTCGATATCGGCAGCCCCGACCTGGACTCCGAGATCGGCCTGGGAGCAGACCTCTTTGTGCGCGCCGACCTGTCGCGCCTCGAGCTGGAGGTTGCCGGCTATTACAACCGGGTCGACGACTATATCTACTACAATCCCACGGGGGAGACGGTGCGCATCTTTCGGGAGGGAACTCCGCCGCGGACCACACCGGTCTTCGAGGCCCGGGGAGATGACGCTTTATTCGTGGGCGCCGAGGGGCGCGTGCAGTGGGAGTTTATCGATGATTTCACGCTGGACGCCACGGCTTCTTATACCCGGGCCAGCCGCCGGGAAAACAGCGATCCGTTGCCCTTTATCCCCCCGCTGTCCGGACGGCTTGAGGGGCGCTACGACAGAGGATCGCTTTTCGGTTCCCTCAGCACCAACCTGGGGGCCGCTCAAAACCGGGTGCCTCGTCCAATTCAAATCGATGATTCCACAGAAGAGCCCATGCAGCCCACCGATCGCTACGCCCTTTTGAACGCCATGGTGGGCTGGCGGCATTTTAGCGACACCACAGATCACACGCTCATGCTTCAGGGGAGAAACCTCACCAATCGGGTGTGGCGAGATCATCTCTCGCGAATCAAAGACATCGCCCCCCAGCCCGGGATCAACGTTCAACTGTCGTACCGCATGTTGTTCTGAGCCATTTTTTCATCAACCTTAAACCAAAAAAGGAAGCACAATGAAATTGTCTAGCTACTCGTCAAATCGCAACACCGTTACCCACTACGCCGGTTTCTTTGTTGTCGCCGTGGCGGTGGTCCTCCTGGCCGCTGCCTGTGGCGACGACGACAATGGCGAAGACAACCAGAACCAGAATAACGACAACGGCCATGCAGAGGCGGGCTGGATCGAGATCGAGACCCGGGGAAGCGCATCGGCGCTGATCGCCATCTGGGATGAGGAGGAGGGCTGGCAGGACGAAGGTGGCGATCCCATCTCGGCGCTGCCCACGCCCATCGACGACGATGTCGACGGACTTCTGCCCTTTACGGAGATGGGACCCCGGGCCTCGCTGACAGTGACATTTTACGAGTCCGACGGAGAGGTCGTCGATATGGATACCCTCCTTCGCGACGATGACACCCGTGAGCGAACATGCACCGAGTATTCTGCGCGATACTACCCGGCCGAAGGCGAAGAGGAGACCGATATTATCTACTGGGGACTGATGCGACACCCCGACAGCGACAACGGCGAGGCCCAATTCATCGACGTCGACGGCGAGGTATCGGGCATCTTTCACTGCGATCATGTCCACATCTATCCGCGCGAGGCCGGAGAGGTCGACGTGGAGTTCGTGCTCTGGCACGGCGATCACAGCGACGCCGTCTCCGACCCGCTGACGATCGTGGTGGAGCCGGCTGAGTGAGGTCGACTTAGCACCACCGAATTTTTCGCGCCGCCATCGCTGCAGCTTGCCCCTGCCACAGTAACAACGTCGTGCCTTGACCACTTATACCCAGGAAATCAGATCAGGAGATTTAAAGCGATGAATCAACAAGTAGTGAAAGATGAAAAATTGCCCGTCACCGTGCTCTCCGGTTTTCTGGGGGCTGGAAAGACGACCTTGCTCAATCAGATTCTAAAAAATCAGGAGGGCAAACGAGTGGCCGTGATCGTCAACGATATGGGCGAGGTCAATATCGATGCCGAGCTTGTCCGACAGCAGGGTGATCAGGCCCTGCGACAGGTCGACGAGGAACTCGTGGAAATGACCAACGGCTGTATTTGCTGCACTTTGCGCGAAGATCTTCTTCAAGAGGTGGCTCGACTTGCCGAGGAGGGGCGCTTTGATTATCTCCTCATCGAATCCTCGGGAATCAGTGAACCCATGCCCGTGGCGGCCACATTTTTATTCGAGGATGACGAGGGAGATACGCTGAGCAAGGTGGCAAATTTGGACACCATGGTCACCCTCGTCGATGCTTTAAATTTTGAAGGCGACTTCGACTCCACCGACGATTTGATGGAGCGAGATATGGCCGTCGACGAGACCGATACCCGCGTCTTGACCGACCTATTGATGGATCAGATCGAATTCGCCGATGTGATCCTGGTCACGAAAACCGATCTGGTCAGCCAGGAGCAGCGAGATAAATTGATGGCCATGATGAAAAAGCTCAATACGGAAGCACACGTATTACCCGTCGCCAATGGCGACGTGGAGCTCGACGAGGTCCTGGGGACAGGGCGCTTTGACTTCGATAAGGCGGCGCGATCTCCGGGGTGGATAAAGGAGCTCAACGGCGAACATACGCCGGAGACCGAGGAATACGGCATCAGCAGCTTCGTGTATCGCGCCCGACGGCCCTTTCATCCGGAGCGGTTGTGGGATGTGATCACCACCGGCTGGGAGGGCAGCCTTCGGGCGAAGGGCTTTGTCTGGCTGGCCAGCCGACACGATTTTGTCGGGATGTGGTCACAGGCCGGCATGTCGATCAGCTTCGATCCCGGCGGCCTGTGGTATGCTGCCGTGCCCAAATCGGAGTGGCCCGAAGACGAGGAGACAAGGCGTTGGCTCGACGAGGTCTGGGACGACGAGGTCGGCGACCGCCGCCAGGAATTGGTCTTTATCGGCCGCGATCAAGATGAAGAGGTCATGCGCGAGGCCCTGGATTTTTGTCTGCTCACCGATGACGAAATGCAGGCCGGTGAAGTCAAATGGGCGTCCTACGACGATCAATTTCCGGATTGGAAGTGAGCAGATCAGCGAGTCTGTCTGTCAGCACCAGGTCGATGTCGACTGTAATGTCCGATGGGCCCGACGCCAGATCGGCACGCTGAATTACGAGGTATACCCGAACTTAATCGCCTCCACGTCGCGCAGCGAAAACTGCTCCGGACGGGGCTGGCCGGCGCAGTGAAAACGCACCGTTTCGTCGAACCCGAGGTCAAATTCGCATTCCGCACCGGAGCGCTCGGTGGCCCGCACGGTGAGTTGGAGTTTTTTTCGAAAGATATTGAAAATGCTGCGCGGGACGTCGGTTCGGAGGCGTTCAAAGCGGTCGCGATCCTGCAACTCGTCGACCGATATACCGACGAGATCACCGGAGACGATCTGACCGCCGTGCAGCGCCATTAGATCCCAGCTTCCCAGCGCGGCGAGCAGCGGGCGCACCTCTTTGATGGCGTCACTGACGGGCTCCAAATTTTTCGAATCAGGCGGCGGAAGAGCGGACATAAACTCGGGCAATCGCACCACATCCATATCATCTGTGGCGACTAACTCCTCGGAAAGGGCCACGGAGCGATTATAAAATACGAGGACCGTCCACGTCGTCGGCACCTCGCGTACGCGGGGCCGAAGGTAGTTTCGAAGGGCCCGCTCTTTTCGCCGTAGATCACTGATCAGGCGACCGTGATCGACGACGCCGCGGCCGCCGCTTCGATGCTGAATGACATGACCGCCGTCGAGGCCGACGAACCCGCTCCAATTTTTGAGCTCCACCAACCAGATCTCGTTGGGAGTGGTGATGACAAAATCGATCTCGTGGCGCCGCTTTCGACCGGGAACGCGAGGACCGGCCACATAATCGTAGCTCGAATGGACCACGCGCTCATCGAGCAGCGACGCCACCTGCAGCTCGGCAGCGCGCCCCACCGAAACTTCTGGGACGGGAAAAGAGCGCTTTTTATTGCGCCACACAATCTCGAATCGGTCATTCAGATTCATCATCGACAGCGATATAGAGCGAAGCCACGGACAGCCAGCGCAGATAGCGATAAACCAGATACAAAAATAACGCTCGAAGCATGGTCAGCTTCTCTCCGGCGGCGACGGCCTCGAGGGCGCAGCTTAGACTCCATACATATTCGTCGAGGAAAGCACCGACACACCAGAACAGGGCCGGTACGCCGACAATCCACAATAGATAACGCCGACCCACGGCCAGCGTCTTGCCGAAC
>SKQC01000367.1 GCA_007119175.1 Myxococcales bacterium
AAGCCCAGCACCATAATCATGATCGGCCCCAAAAGCTGGGTCATCGTCTGCACCTGCAGATAGGTCTGCTTCTGGTAGCTGATGGAGATATTCTCCAGCATTTCCTCCAACTGCCCGGAGCGCTCACCGGTGGCGATCATATGGGTGACCATCGGTGGAAATTCCCCGGAGCGCTGGAGAGGTCCGGCAATGCTTTCTCCCTCGCGGATATTGACCCGGGCATCTTCTACGACCTCCACGAGCCGTGTGTTGCCGAGCACGTTTTTGACGATATCCATGGCCGTCAAAAGGGGGACACCACTTGCGAGCAGGGTGCTAAGAGTGCCGGCAAACCGGCTGATCGCCACCATGCGCACCAGCATCCCGAATCGCGGCACCTTCAAGACGATTCGATCCCACTTCTCGCGGCCTTTGGGGGTGTTTTTCCAGTACCAGAACCCGACCACAGAGCCCACCATTGCCGGCAGCAGCAAAAACCACCAATTCGTCAAAAATTCGCTAAACCCGATCATAAGCTGGGTAATCCAGGGAAGGGCCTCTCCCTGATCTTCAAAGATCGCCGTCACTTTGGGGATGACGAAGGCGAAGATAAAGAGCATCACCACCAGCCCGAAGACCATCATCAAGACCGGATAAAACATGGCGGCTACGATTTTGCCGCGAGTATCGATCTGAACGTCGATAAAATCGGTCAATCGAGTCAATACGACGTCGAGATTGCCGGAGTTCTCTCCGGCTTTGACCATATTGACGTAGAGATTCGAAAAATGTTTGTCGTGATCGCGCAGGGCTTTGGCGAGACTCGAACCCTCGTTGACCTGCCGGCGCACATCGGAGAGCACTCGCTTGAGCTCTTCTTTTTCGGTCTGGTCGGTGAGGGCCCGCAACGCGTCGACCAGGGGAATCCCGGCGCGCAACAACGTCGCCATCTGACGGGTCAACATCGCGATATCCGACAGGGTCACCCGCTCGAACATCTTGGTGACGTCCACGTCTTTTTGCGAGCGGGTGCGCTCGCCTTTGCCCTCGAAGATGTCGGTGACGAAAACGCCCTTACCTTGCAGCATTTTTCGCAGAGCATTCTTGCTCTCGGCGGTCTCGATCCCTTTGATCTTTTTGCCCGCCCGGTTCCGACCTTTGTATTCATACACCGGCATAATTGGTGCCGCGTTGCAGAAAAATTCGTTAGACCACGTCTTCCTGGGTCACCCGCAGGACTTCTTCAATGCTGGTATGACCATCGAGGACCTTCAAAGAGCCATCTTCGCGAAGATTGCGCATCCCCTGTCGTGCCGCCGCCTTTTTGATATCCGAGGTATCGGATCGATTCATCACCAGGGTTCGGATCGAATCGCCGACACCCAAGATCTCGTAGATTCCCATTCGCCCTTTATACCCCAGCCCCAGACAGGTCTCACAGTCGCGGTCCTCGCCGGGCTTAAAGATGGTCCCGCCAGCGATTTCGTCGACCTCTTGAAAGCTCAAGCCCACCTCGGAGAGTTCCTCTTCCGACGGCCGATAGCCCTGGCGACAATCGGGACATAGCCGGCGAACCAGGCGCTGGGCCATGGTGCAGATCACGGTGGAGCTGACCAAAAACGGCTCCACTCCCATATCGGTCAGCCGCGTAAAGGCACCGGCGGCATCGTTGGTGTGGAGCGTCGAAAATACCAGGTGACCGGTCAGCGATGCCTGAATGGCCATCTCTGCGGTTTCCACGTCGCGAATCTCACCGACCATGATTACGTCCGGATCGTGGCGCAGATAACTGCGCAATCCCCGCGCAAAATCGAGATCGATCTTCGGATTGACCTGCATCTGGCTAATCCCGTCGAGCTGATATTCAACGGGGTTTTCGATGGTCAAAATATTCTTATCCGGGCTGTTGATTTCACTCAATGCCGAGTACAGGGTGGTCGTCTTTCCACTTCCCGTGGGCCCGGTGACCAGGATGATGCCGTGGGGATTAAAGATCAGATCGAGCATCGTCTCCAGATGGTCGTTGGCCATTCCAATATCGCGCAGATTCAACAGCACCGCTGATTTGTCGAGCAGGCGCATCGTGATCCGCTCGCCGTGAACCGCCGGGGCCGTGGCGACCCGGATATCGATATCTTTGCCGGCCATCTTGATGCGGATTCGACCGTCCTGGGGAAGCCGTTTTTCGGCGATATTGAGCCCGGCCATGATCTTGACGCGCGTGATGATGCTGGAGTGAAAGCGCTTCGGCGGGGTGGCCACCTCTTTTAAAACACCATCGATGCGAAATCGGACGGTGATTTCTTTTTCGCCGGGCTCGATATGAATATCACTGGCCCGGTCGCGGACGGCCTGCACGAAGAGGCTGTTGACGAAGCGGATAACCGGCGCCTCGTCGTCGTCGCCGGCGTCGAGCAGGTCGTTGATATCGAGGCTGGCATCTTCGGCGTGGGGATTTTCCTCTTCCTCTAGATCGTCGAGTCCACCGCCGAGCTGGCGACTTTTGCGGTCGAATGCGGCGTTGATCGCCGACTGAAGATTGGTCGTCGGCACCACCACGGGCATGATCTCGGTGCCAGTCACCAGGCGCACCTCATCGAGCACCTCGATCTGGAGTGGGTCGTCGGTGGCGACCAGGACCTGACCGTTGCGCTCATCATAGGGCAGCACGCCGTGCTCTCGAGCCCAGCCCAGCTTTAATTTCTCAAGCAACTGAAGATCGATCTCCTCGGCATCGATCGACATCTCGCAGGGATAGTCGAGCTGACGAGCCAGCGCCCGGGTGACGTCCTCCTCGTCGATGACCTCCATCTGCACCAATAGCTCGCCGATCCGGCCTCCCTTTTCGGTCTGCACGGTCAGCGCTCTATCCAATTTCCCCGGATCGAGCTTCCCCATCTCGATCAATATTTCTCCCAGCTTCTGACGGCTATACATAATTATTCCCCGCCTTCATCGGCCGGTTCGACGGCATCGTCGAGCTCGTCGCCATCGTCGACGCCATCGGCATCGTCCTGCGGCTGCTCCGTCTCGACTTCGATGACCTCATCGATGACCTCCGTCTCCTCTTCGGATTCCGGTGCCTCTTCGGCCGGTGCCTCTCCTCCACCGCCGCCCAGGATCTGATAGCGCGGGCCGTAATGCTCAAATTCCTCCAATGCCTCCTGGCGGGCCTGCTCTTCGCGCTGAGCGTCACCGATCTCGCTTCTCATCCGTTCTAAAAGCCCCGTTTTCTTCTGGAAATTGACGGCCTTGATATAATGCCGATCTTCCTGGGCGAAAAGGCGCATCAGCTCCTCGCGCTCCGCCATCTTGCGATCGTAGATCTTTTGCAAGTCTTGCTCGCTTTCAATGATGTAGGGAGTCAGCATCAACACCAGATTCTGCTTGGTGGTCAGCGTATTGGTGCTGCGAAACAACATGCCCAATACCGGCACATCACCCAAAAATGGCACCTTCTGCACCGTTTCGGTCTCTACGTCGCGCATCAACCCGCCGATGACGATCGTCGATTGATCGCGCACCAGCACGGTGGTCTGCGCATTTCGGCGGGTCCGAATCGGTGCCAGGTCGCCGCCGTCGCCGGCGCCCTTGATATCGCTGACCTCCTGGTCGACCTCGAGGCGCACATAATCGCTCTCGTTGATCTGGGGCAAAATTCGAAGCTCAATGCCGACATCCTCGTAATCAATCGGTGTTCCCAGTCCCCGCCCAATTCCACCGAGGCCACCGAGGCCGCCGAGGCCACCGGCGAGACCGCCGAGGCCCTGGGTCTGATCGCGTCCCCTGCGCCCGTCCTGCTGGGTCTGCCCGAGCCCGCCGAGGGCGCCGAGGCCGAGCAATCCACCCAGCCCCCCACCGCTTCCAGTGACGGCGCGGGCAAAGGGGACCTGCTCGCCGACGACGATCTCCGCCTCTTCATTATCGAGCGTCAAAATCGACGGCGTGGACAAGACGTTGATGGAGTTGTCGGTCTGGGTTGCCTGAAGCAGTAGCGCCACCGTGGGAAGCGGAATCTGGGTACCCGGAAGTTGGATACTCGGTCCCAAAAGCCCAAGGCCCAGCCCGGGGCCGACGATATCTTGCACATCCATGCCGAAATTCGCCTGACCTAAACCGACCCCGCGCGTACTATCCACCATCCCCGACTCAATTGCCGAATCGGGGATAATAAAGTCCAGATCCTTGCTCAGTCCCGTCGCCGCGCCCAGTTGGACACTGCGATTGATGTCGAGGCCGATCTCCATGATCACAGCCTCCACATAGACCTGGCGACGAGGACGGTCGAGTTCGCCGATGACATCCTCGAGAGCGACGAAATCGCGCGGTGAGGCGATCACCACCAGGGCGTTCGTCGGCGTGTGGGCCGTGATCTGAATATCGCCGCGCAACAGCGAGGCCGCCCCTCGATCTTCGCCGTCCTGCTGTGATTGGGCGCCCGAGGCCAGATCGGAGAGGGTCTGCGAGAGCTCCTCGGCATTGGCGTATTCCAAAAACCGCACGTGAACCTCGCCGCCCACGGCGGTGGGCACGTCGAGGATCTCAATCATCTCCTTGATGCGCTCAAAGGAGCTCTGATTGGAGACGACGATTAGCTGGTTTGTTCGCTCATCGGCGATCATCTCCGTGATATCGACCTCGAGTTGCTGCATCTCGTCGCCATCGCCGCCACTGCTGCCACTGTCATCATCGCCCTGCTGGCGCCGCTGACGGGCCTGGCGTCGGCGCTCGCGGGCCGACTGCGGAGCCGAGGATTGCTGGCCGCCGCCCGAGGTCTCTCCGAAGATGGTCTCCAATTGCTGCTGAATCTCGGTGGCGTCGGCATAGCGCACCCGATACACGTATAGATTGGACGCCGCCTCGCCCTGATCGAGCCGCCGGATCAGCGCTCGAAGGCGCTGAAGATTGGCCGCATTTTCGGTGATAATCAGACTGGAGTGGTATTTGATGATATTGGCGCTCGACGAGGTAAAATGACCAATGACCTCTTCGATCTCGTCGATACTCGCATTTTCCACGGGGATAATCCCGGTGACCATTCGGGCCTCCACCGGAATATCATCGTAGGATTCGTAGGGAGCGAGCGGCTCGGAGATCGCCGACTCCGAGTCCAGAATCTTAAGAAACGCCCCCTGAGGTACGATGGTCAATCCGTTCATCTCCAGCGCCGACAAAAAGGCTTTATACGCCTCGTCTAAGGTCACCTCTTCCGGAGAGATAATGGTGATGGTCTTATTGGCCTTAAGGCTGTCGGTGACGATGAAATTCAGCCCCATCGCCCCCGAGAAGAATTTGACCACCTCTTCCAGGTCGGCCTCGCGAAAATCGATGGTCACTCGTGTACTTCCAGGAGTCGAACGAGGACTAAAATTCGGATCGAAATTCGACGGCAAGTCAAAGCGCTCGTGGGGATCGAGATCCTCGGGACGAATGACGTCGCCCTGAGTTTCCGCCTCCTGTAGCTCGTCATCGCTGACCTCGCCGCGGCCGGCCTCGCCCTCGATGACGCCTGGATTGTCCGTGCGCGCATCGCCCTGGGCCTGCGCAACGCCGGGAGTCAAAAGCCAGGCTGCGGCCATCGCGACCAGGACCAACCCCGCACGACACCAATACCGAGGACGTTGGATTGCCACCGGCGATGCGACCTTCAATTTCGGATACTGCGTTGATTTCATGCTCACTTCTC
>SKQC01000431.1 GCA_007119175.1 Myxococcales bacterium
CTGCTCTACGGCGACGAGGCAGAAGAGTTGCTGCAGCGAATTGTGGGGAGTCCGATGGGACCGGAGCAGGGCTATCAACGCCACGAGATTGCCGACGAGCGCTGGGGAACTCGTCCGGAGATTGCCGTGGTCTATATCGACGGACTCATCACCTCCGGCCGGTCCGGCAGTTCGCCGTTTGGAAGCGCTCAGATCACAGGGGCCGAGACCATCAATGAGATATTGCGACAATTACGGCGCGACAATAACGTCAAAGCCGTGGTTCTGCGCATCAATAGCCCCGGTGGAAGCGCCCTGGGAAGCGATCTGATCTACCGGGAGTTGCGCCATCTTTCGACGCGCAAGCCGGTGATCGCCTCCATGGGCAATATCGCCGCCAGTGGCGGTTATTACGCCGCGGCCGGAGCCGACGAAATTTACGCTACACCGGTTTCATTGACCGGCTCTATCGGCATCTACACCGGCAAATTCAACGTGGAGTCGCTCGCCGATCGCTTCGGAATAACCACCCACTTCGAGCGACGCGGAGATCGAGCGGGCGCCTTTTCGCCCTGGCAGTCCTGGAGCGAGGACGAAAAAGAGGGAATCGGCCGCACCCTGTCGTATTTGTACGAGCTATTTCTACATCAGGTAGCCCAGACCCGTCCTCTCGATGCCGACGAGGTCGACGAGGTGGCCCGCGGCCGCGTCTGGACCGGGCAGGCGGCCATGCAGAACCAGCTCGTGGACACCACGGGCGGGCTTATCGACGCTCTGCAGCGAGCCGAGGAACTGGCCGGCCTCGAGCCCGCCGAAGCTGCCTACACGGATCGAACCGGAGCAGCCGGTACGGTCCTCAGTCCGGGAGTCGCCACGAAGGTCTCCAGCCTACTTTCCAGGCTCGGCATCGCCGATGACGGCGATATCGCAGTTCCAGAAGGCCAGTTCGGCTCGGCTATCGAGCAGATCGAGTCCTCCCTTCTGTGGCCGATGTACTTCCGTTCCGACGAAGCCGTCTTCATGTCGCCCTATCAGATCGCACCGTTTTAACCCGGGATTTAATATGCTCCATCTCGCCGAACTAACCCGACCGGAGTGGTATCCGTCGATAAAAGACTCCCTGGACGTGATCCTCATCGACCACACCCATCTCGAGAAACGAGCCGCGTCGACGGCCCTGAGTATGATCTTTCGCTATACCGGCCGCAGCGGCGTTCCCCGCCGGCTCAGTGAGGTCGTCGCCGAGGAGATGGACCACTTTACGCGGATGCTCGATATTTTAGACGCACGGGGCGTGGAATTGCGCCGCCTCGATCCCGCTCCTTATGCGTCGTGCCTGGTCGAAGAAATTCGCTCACAGGAACCGCAGCGATTTCTCGACAAGCTCCTGGTGGCCGGGCTCATCGAGGCCCGAAGCTGCGAGCGCTTTTCGATTCTGGCCAAAGAGGTCGACGATCCGGAGCTGGCGGAGTTTTACGAGGAACTCTTTGAAGCAGAGGCCAATCACTACACGCTGTATACCGGGCTTGCCCGGGATCATTTTCCCGAGCAGGAGGTCGAAGAACGCCTCGATGCGCTGGCGCTCAAAGAAGTAGAGGCCCTGCGTGCCGAAACCGACCTGCCTCGCCTGCATTCCTACTAATACCCAAATAAAAAAGCCCCACCCGGCCGGGTGGAGCTCGATAATCTATGCGACGCTGTCGACGTTGCGCTTTATTCTTCGCGGGCGTCCGTCACTTCATTCATCGCGGCTTCAAAGTCGTATTCCTGGCCGCCTTGAAAGACCATTTCGATCTGCGATTTGAAGACCGTGTAGGACTGATCGAGAAACGACGATTCAATCTCGAAATAGGGAGGACGGTCGTTATCGGTGGTGATCTCTCCGGTCAGGACATGACCATTTTCCAATACGATCTGATCGAGGCTCTCCAGTCCGCTGGGCTGGTCACCGCGCTTCCAGTCCACGTTTTGAACATCGCCGGCGGGAACGGTGCGAATCTCGCCGAATCGTTCCAGCGTATAAAATACGGGATTGATGGCGCGAATCGTCCCCTCCACTGTGGTGCCGTCATTTAAGGTGACCGTGTCAGCCGGCGGAGGCTCACAGGTTGGACAGACTTTGGTGACGTCACTCCACGCCTCAAAGCTGAAGTCCTGAGCCGTTGCCGAGGTGGCCAAAAGACAGCACCCGGCGACGACAATTGCGAAAAGTGCAGTGTGTACTCGAAACATGGACGTCTACTCCTGGCGACAATTCGACTCTCAAAAGGTCCTCGATAGCGTCGATTATTATCATTGCCATCGAGGCGACGCAAGACAACTACGTCAGCGCATAAAACGCCATCTCTCCAGTATCATTGAATGCGGCGGCGTCCTGAGTTGGACGGCGTGTTTATAGCCGTGGTCACAGCGAAAGATCTGTATTTTGGTCGCCTGTTGAGGGTATCGATACGAGGCAATCTAAAGAAAGACCACGGCCATGCCGCCCAGTGCACTGAGGAGCAATCCCACGGTGATGGCGGCGGTCCACCAGACGGGAATTGCCATCTCGACCTCTCGCATCCTCTGCATCTTCAGCGATACATGTCGAAAGCTGATAAAAGCGATCGCCACAACGGCGGCTCCGATTGTGATAAATAAAAAGCCAATTGCCGAGATCAGCCAGGTGGGCTCCACATCGCGCATAAACTCCACGATTCCGAACCCAACGGCCATCGAGGTCAGACCGGTGCGAAGCCATCCCGAATAGGTGCGCTGTTGGGCGAGATAGGTGCGCTGATCGGCCCACTCCGTGCGCTCTTCTGCCCACTCCGTGCGTTCGTGTGCCCACTCGGTGCGTTCTTCTGCCAGCTTCTCTTTGGACTCGTCGTTAGAGCTCATTTTTCCTCCCTATGAGCGAATCTGGGGACGGCTCTGTCGAGCACCGGCAGTCCTTCCCTCCCGATAGGCGATCTGCGCTTGCCGCAAATCGCGCTCGATCTGATCGGGGCTGCGCGTATCGAGTCCCAGCAGGCCATTGATCGGACAGACCCGGGTGATGGCGCTCTCGATGATCAGCGCCCCACCGACGATGGCCAACAATCCCGAGAGATTCCCGTGGCGCCCACCCCAACGCTGATAGCCGACGGCCATCAGAGCCGGTCCCACCACACTGCGACCGATCCGATCGACGGTGCCCACATTTTCCTTCATTTTTGCCTCCTCGATGCCAAATTGTTCTGGACAGACGTTCCGCCCCCCACGTGGGCTCAAAACTAAACGCCAGGAGGTCTCGTCCAACGAAAGCAAAAACCGGCCAGTCCTTGACACTGAGGGGTGGCCTTTTACCATTTTGCTCGATCTCGCATCTCGCGGATCGTCACGGTCAAAATCACCACCGGCGGCCTGGGAATGACGCACAGGCCAGTCCTGTTTTCGACCGCTCAACCTATTTTCTACCCCGTCGATGCAAAGTGGCATTCGAAGCGGTGGCTCGATTTTGAATGCCTATCAGGAATCCAATATGGCACGTCGCCGTCCCTCTCCGAAAAAGAAGACCATCGGCCAGCGATTGCTCGGTCTTTTAAAATGGCTCGTCATCTTGATCGTCCTCGCCGGCGTCACCGGCCTCGCAGGTGTGGCCGGCCTATTTTATTATTTCGGCCGCGATCTGCCGGAATTGATGGAGCGCGAGGACTACGATCCTCCACAGATGTCGAGAGTATATGCCGACGATGGCGAGATGATTGCCGAATTTCACGTCCCCGGCGAACGGCGCACCTTAGTTCCCCTCGAAGAGATCCCCACTCAGGTCCAAAAGGCGTTTTTGGCCGCTGAAGACAGCGATTTTATGACCCACGACGGCATCGATTATCTGGGCATGATTCGGGCCATTTATTTCGCCTTTCGCTACGACCAGGGAATGCGCGGCACGTCGACCATCACTCAGCAATTGATCAAGAATATCGTCCTTACTCCAGAGCGGGCCTATGAGCGAAAGATCCAGGAGATCATCCTGGCCCGGGAGCTGGAGCAAAACCTCACCAAGGAAGATATTCTGTATATGTATCTCAACACCATCTACCTCGGTCACGGACGCCACGGGGTGCGCGAGGCGTCCTGGTTTTATTTCGGCAAAGACGTCGGCGATATTGAACTCGAAGAGGCGGCATTGCTGGCGGGAATCACCTCCGGACCGGAGGGGGCCAGTCCGCTGCGCAATATGGAGAGGGCCAAACAGCGCCGGGCCTACGTACTGCGCCAGATGTGGGAAAATGGCTTTATCAACGAGGGTTCCTACCGGGAGGCAGTGGAATCGGAGATCGAGACTGTGCCGCCCTCCGAGACCTTTCCCCACCTGGGCAAGGGGGCCCATTTCGTCGAGCATGTGCGCCGTGAGATCATCGAAGAGTATGGCCGAGACGCCCTTTTTGAAGGGGGACTCAGGATCCACACCACGTTGAACCTCGAACACCAGGAAGCTGCCGAGCGGGCCGCACGCCGCGGATTGCGCACTTACGACGAGCGACGCGATTTTTTCCGGCCCACCGACCACATCGAAGAAGACGCCATTGACTCCTTTCTGGCCGACAGCGGTGACGCCATCGGAGATACGTTGGAGCCGGCGACGATCTACGAGGGGGTCGTAACGTCGGTGGACGTCGACGACGACGCCGTCACCGTTCAGGTCGGCAATATCGAAACCCAGCTCCAACTTGAGCCACGAAGTCGAATCCTCGGCGAGGGAGCCGATAAAAAGGAGTTGGACGAGGCATTGAGCCGCGGCGATGTACTCAGAGTTCAGCCGACAAAGACCATAACGTCTGAGAGCGAGGAGCCCCTGGAGGTCCGCTTTGAGACGGCCGCCGAAGCGGCGGTCATCTCAATCGATCCGCAGACTCGCGAGGTCGTCGCTCTCGTCGGAAGCTACAAATTTGCGCAAAACGAATACAATCACGCCACGCAGGCCCGCCGTCAGACCGGTTCCGCGTTCAAGACCCTCGTATATGCAGCGGCCATCGAGGAGCGGATTTTATCGCCGGCGTCGATCTATCTGGACAGCCCCACCGTCTTTCAGATGCCGACCGGAGATAACTGGTCGCCCCGCAATGCCGACGGCGAGTGGCGCGGAGCGATCAGCGTTCGCGAAGCTCTGGCGTCGAGCCGAAACGTCGTCGCCGTGCGCGTCCTCGACGACGTGGGCATCGAGGAGGCCGTCGACTTCGTCAACCGCATCGGTGTCAAAAGCGAGATGGTCCCCAACTACACCATGGTCATGGGCTCAAGCGAGATGCCGCCGATGGAGATCACTAATACCTACGCCACCTTTGCCGCCGGCGGAAACCTTGCCGAGCCGCGCTTTTTAAACCGCGTAGAATCCGTGCGCGGGGAGCGCGATTTATTTCAGACCCACTCCGAGCCGGTACTCGCTCCGGAGGTTGCCTATCTGGTGACCTCTTTATTGGAGAGTGCCGTCTCCGGCTACGTCGACAGTCATGGCAACCGCCGCGGTGGGACGGGTCATACCGTGGCCACCATCGGCCATCCCATCGCCGGTAAGACGGGAACCACCAATGACACCCGAGATGCGTGGTTTATCGGCTATTCGCCGGATCTTACCACCGGCGTATGGGTGGGCTTCGGGGACAATCGCTCCCTGGGCCCCCGCGAGTATGGCGGAGGCGTGGCGGGACCAATTTTTCGAGA
>SKQC01000458.1 GCA_007119175.1 Myxococcales bacterium
AAGCTTCTGCGCTGACGAAAACTACTCCAGGGAGTTTTAGCTCTTCTGCCAGGTTCGGGCGGCGTAGGCGGTCTGGCAGACCAGGGGGGCGGATGGTCTATTTCGGTGGTGGGGAAAAACGACAACTTCTTTTGACTCAAAGGGTGCGAAGGACACAGCGGTTGGGTGTGGTGGTTGATGAGACTCTGGACTCGGGAAACTCTCGGGCGGTGCGGGGCGGCTCGGAAATAGTAATTCCCTGTACGCGTTCAGTGGGGTGACGAAGTCATGCACTGAGACGCCCGGAAGAGTTCGGGCTGGCAGTCCGAAATGCGGCCAGGCTGGCCGCGGGCCCCGGGGGCCTGAGCGGTTAGAGTTCCCTCTGCGCGCCTTTGCGTCCTTTGCGGTTCGCCGTTGTCGTTGCTGTCGTCGATTTTGCAGAAGGTTGCTTGGTCATAAGTATTACGGGACTATATCCTTAGTGGAGGCAGTGACGGGCTTGCCGGAGAGGCTGGAATGCACGGCAGTGAGCTGATCAAGGATAAAGAGGGAGGAGATCTATCGGATCGCGGCTGCCCATGATGTGACCGAGATCAAGGTGTTCGGCTCGGTGGCGCGGGGCGAGGATAGCGATACGAGTGATATCGATTTTCTGGTCGAGCTCGAGGAAGGCCGCAGTCTATTCGACCTCGGCGGACTGCTGATGGACCTCCGAGACGCTCTGCAGTGAGAGGTAGATATCGTCACGACGGGGAGCTTACGCGCGCCGTCGAAAGAGAGAGTGCTCCGCGAGGCTCGCTCGATATGAGAACCGATATCTCGCGACTAAATGTGTAAACTCTCAAGACTGAATTCAATTCTCGGGGAACGGGCAACGGCAACTGGCGAACCGCAAAGGACGCAAAGGGAAAGGTTTGTGGGGCTACGGGGCGCTTTTACCGGTGGTGGGTAATATAACGGCAACGGCAACTGCGAACCGCAATGGGCGCAGCGGGCTTATTTAAGTTTCGGGCTGAAATTTTAATTAGAGGGTGCTAAGGAAAGAAAGTTTCGTTAGAGATCGATCTGGTGATCTCAAAGAAAGTTTCGGCGCTAAACTTTAATAAGGTGGCTGGTTTGGAACGAGAGGGATCGGGGAGTTATCAAACGACGAGTGCCGGTGGGGAGACGGTTCGGGCCTATATCCCAGCCCCCTTACCACCGGAGCCACCGTTGTCATTGGGATTGGCGGGCCAGGACTTGCTGGAGAAGGCCAATCGCGGGTTGGGCCGACTCGATGGGCTGTCGCTGATATTGCCGGATACATCGCTCTTTCTCTATATGTACATCCGCAAAGAGGCCGTATTGTCGTCTCAGATCGAAGGCACTCAGTCGTCGCTGTCTGATCTGCTTGTCTATGAAAGTGAACACCTACCGGGGGTGCCCGTCGATGATGTCGAGGAGGTGGTCAATTATGTATCGGCCATCGAGTTGGGTCTGCGGCGGATTCGAAGTGATGATTTTCCGATCTCTTTGCGGCTGATGCGTGAGATACACGGGCAATTATTGTCGGGGGGACGGGGCAGTCATAAGAATCCCGGTGAATTTCGACGCTCCCAGAATTGGATCGGTGGTACGCGGCCGGGAAATGCAGTCTTTGTGCCTCCTCCGCCGGATCGGGTGATCGACTGTCTTGGGAGTCTGGAGAGATTTATCCACGATGAGTTCGGGCGAACGCCTACATTGATCAAGGCGGCGCTGGCCCACCTTCAATTTGAGACCATCCACCCATTTTTGGACGGCAACGGACGATTGGGACGGCTGTTGATCACCTTGATATTATGTGATGAGGGCGCACTGACGGAACCACTCCTATATCTGAGTCTCTATTTCAAAGAGAATCGGGAGACCTATTATGGATTGCTCCAGGAGGTACGCGAGACCGGGGTGTGGGAGAAATGGGTCAATTTCTTTCTGCAGGGAGTGATCGCAACGGCGAGGCAGGCCGTGCAGACTGCGCGCGAAATTCTGGCTCTTTTCGAAGCGGATCAGAAACGGATTCAGCAATTGGGTAGAGCCGCCGGAACGGCGCATCAACTCCATCAAGTTCTACAGAGAAAACCGATCATTTCGATCTCCGATGCCGCGAAGCGAAGCGGCGTCTCGTCGCCGACGGTTGCCCGGGCTTTTGAGCGACTTGCGGAGTTGGAAATGGTGCGTGAGGTAACGGGAAAGAAGCGCAATCGCCTGTATATGTACGCACCCTATCTAGCTCTGGTCACAGAGGGGACATGAGCGGTGTAGCTTACGCAAGCTTATTCACCGGCGGCGACAAGCCCGCACGCCCGGAAGAGTTCGGGCTGGCAGTCCGAAATGCGGCCAGGCTGGCCGCGGGCCCCTGAGCGGTTATAGTTCCCTTTGCGCGCCTGTGCGTCCTTTGCGGTTCGCTGTCGTTGTTTTGAGTCTTTGTGACTAAACTTCCAATGGTGGAACTTCACGGTGATGAGGTTTGGTGATGAGTCCTTCGAGGCCCGTTGAACTGCTCAATCGTGAGGGGGAGTGGGAACCGAGAGGTCGAAGTGGTAACTCCCGAGTGCCTACCAGAGGCGATTCAGGGATCGGGGAGTTATCAAACGACGAGTGCCGGTGGGGAGACGGTTCGGGCCTATATCCCAGACCCCTTACCACCCGCGTTCGGTAGCTCACCGTTCTTCCGCCACCACATCGCTCTTCTGCCAGGTGCGGGCGGCGTAGGCGGTCTGGCAGACCAGGGGGGCGGTGATGATGAAGGTCATGACCATGGGGAAGGCGTCGAAGGGGAGGCGGTAGATGCCCATGGCTTCCAGGGCGAAGATGGCGGCGATGGGCAATAGACTGGCCGCGATGAGGCCGCCGATTCCGATTAAGGACATGCGGGTCTTCCACCAGCTCGGTTTGTCGATCTGGACGTCGCGGTAGCCCTCGATAAATGAGGAGACGGTGGCGACGACGATCGCCGTCAACCAGGTGAGGATAATGGCGGGCACCACGGGAACGTACAGCCATAGGTGGGCCATCCCATCACAGGCGTAGGCGACGGCCGGCAATAACGTCACCACAGCGAAGCTGGCGAATATAATCTCTCGGCGTGGAAACATGGCGGCATCCAGTATTGGTATGAGCTGGCGGCGACTTATACGGCCATTCTACCAGCTCCACAGGCCGGCGGCCATATCCCCGCGAGCCGGAGACGGCCCCCGCCGACTCATCGCAACCTCGACCCGTGAGCCCCCGACTTCGCTGCGTTGACCTCCAATTTTTGTGCGCCGAGTTTAGATTCAACGCTGGTAGCCACGGACTTTTGGAGGGAGGCGAGGTAATGAGCGTTAGCGAGACTGAATTGCCAGGCGTATATCTATTCGAGCCCCGCGTATTTGGCGACGAGCGGGGGTTTTTCCTCGAAACCTTTCGGGCCTCCGCCCTCGACGAGCTGGGCATCGACGTCGAGTTCGTCCAGCACAACCACTCGCGCTCGGCGCAAGATGTGTTGCGGGGGCTTCATTTTCAAACAGAACGCCCGCAGGGAAAGCTCGTGCGCGCCGCCCGGGGAGCCATCTTCGATGTGGCCGTCGATATCCGCCCGGATTCAGCGCATTACGGCCAGTGGGTGGGAGCGATTCTCGACGACAAAGACCACCGCCAATTATACGTGCCGCCCGGCTTTGCTCACGGCTTTCTGGTCATGAGCGAGGTGGCCGACGTGGTCTATAAATGCACCGATTATTACGACCCGAATGCCGAGGGCGGCGTCATGTGGGACGACCCGACGATCGGCATCGAGTGGCCGCTGGAGGGTACGCCGGTGTTGTCTCAGAAAGATCGGGGGTGGCCGAGACTAAACAACAACATTTGAACCGCAAAGAGCGCGAAGAAAACACAAAGGGGACCGCATGGCGCCTCTGGTCGGGGGCCCGGGGTCGGATAACCACTAGGCCGTTTTCGACGAGAGGGCATCCAGCCCTCATGAGCGCGTCAGTGTTCACGTCGAAAGGACCTCGGTGGTTGCCTGACCTCGTCCCCCAACCAAAAGCACCGATCCGCACCCTTTGTGTCTTCCTTCGCGTCCTTTGCGGTTCAGAAAGTTGTTTTATTGGCGCCGGAGCCGCTTCTTAAATGCCGGCGATGGCCAATAAAAGTCCTCGATCTCCTCGAGTGTCGTCCACCTATTTTCGTCGAGGGTGACCCCCGATTCGGCGAGCATTTCCGTCAAGAAAAGCGCGTAGTCGGCCCGCTCGGCGCGCAGCGTTTCGTCGGCATCGGTGTCGTTGGTGAGAAATTCGATCTCCCGGTCCAGGGCGTCGAGTAGTAGCGCCGTTGCCCGGCGGTCGTCGTACTTGCCGAGCAATAAGGGGACCATCGAATCCGTGGGGCCGGCGTCGTCGAGGCCGGCGGCGAGGTGCTCGAAGAGTCGGTCGTCGCGGACCTCCTCCAGGCCCAGTCGCTGAATGGCGCGGTGGTGCAGCGGCTCCGGGAGCTCGTCGAGTAGCTCGAGGAGCTTTTCGATGCCGGGCTCGCCGGACCAGGTCAGTGCCCGCATCAAGGTGTCCACAAATCCCTCCGCCTCGGCAGGGGCCCGCCGTAATTGATGCGCGAAGATGTCGACGGCCTCGGGAACCTTCCAATAGGCGAGTAAATGAGCGGCATAATAGGGGGCGGTGCAATACCGCGAGTTTAGATCGCCGTGTTCTTCGACGCAGCGCAGCAGGAAGCGATCGACGTCGAGCCCCTTTGATCGCGCCGCGTAGAGGGTCTCAGCGCTCTTCGGCGGCAGACCATCTTCGGAGCGACAGATATCCTCTATCGCCCGACATAAATCGGCGCGAAACTCACCATCTGTGGCCTCCAGAAGCGATTCGGCCTCGTCGGCCAGATCGCCGAGCATATCAAGGACTTCGCGGTCAAACCTGGTGGGTCGAAGGGGCGGTTTCGGCGTCTGAGCCGGCTCGTAGATCCGGGCGTTTGGAAAGGGTCGAGGCGAGGCATCGAAGTCCGCAGCGGGCTTGTCGGCTTTGTGGTCGGGGCGTTTTCGGCCGCCATCGACCAGGCGCGGATACGCGGTCTCCGGGGCGGCCGGAAACACATCCTCTAACCAGACGTGGTGCAGCCAGGATTCGTCGGCCTCGTATACATATCGCAGATAGCGTCCGCGTTTTCCGAAGATCCGGTGCAGCGTATGTTCGGCGGCGTCGAGCTCGTGACCCAGATCGCGGTCGCGCATCTCCGGATCTTCGAGATAGGCGACGCCGTCACGATAAAATCGAAAAGGGTGCTGATGCTCCCAGCCCATCGCCCATTGAACGACGTGGTGCAGCCAGTCCAACGAGAAATCGGCGGGCACCTCAATGACGCGCCACACCGGGGGCACCACTTCATCGACAACGATGCGCAATTGGTAGATCTCGACAGCGGTCATGGGGCCTCCGGGGGTGGTTTGCCTCGATCTCTGAGAGTAAGCACGGGGTGGGGAGTCGAAAAACTACAACAGCTCTGAACCGCAAAGAGCGCGAAGAAAACACAAAGGGTGCGATTTAGCGCTTCTGGTCGGGGGCCCGGGGTCAGGCAACCACCGAGGTCCTTTCGACGCGAACACTTACGAGTTCATGACGGCTGGATGCCCACTCGTCGCAAACGGCCTGGTGGTTATCTGACCCGGAGCCCCCGACC
>SKQC01000258.1 GCA_007119175.1 Myxococcales bacterium
CTCGACCAGTCGTTTTCACCGGCGATACTCCACTCATATCCGGTGATGGTGGGAGCGTCACGATTCCCCGTCGCCTCCGAGGAGGGATCGCTTGTGGCGTCGGGGTAGATGGCGATGACGCGGTAGTCCACGTCGGCGCCGGGAAGCTCGTCGGCGTCCTCCCAGGTGAGCTCGATTCCATTTGTCATATTCGAGCTGGCCTGCGGGTTTGAGGGGGCGCTTACCGTTCCCGCCGGTGCATCGCCGTCGTCAATCGAGGTCTGGGCGGGGTCTGTGACCGTCGCCACCGTATTATCGTCGCCGTCGATGACCTCGTATCCCGTGGCTCCTGTGGCCTCATCCCAGCTCACCGTCACCTCGTCGAGGCTGCCAGTGGCGGAAATATTCGTCGGAGCCGGCGCATCGGTGGTGAAGCTTTCGTTGCTGCTATAAGCGGTATTGCCGCTGTCGGTGGAGTGTACAAAGGCCCTTACGTGGTATTGCGTGCCCTGATCGAGACTGTCGATGCTGGTGCTCATATCGGGGCTTCCCTCGTCGGGCGTGCCCAGGGGGATGCAGTTGTCGTCGGGATAGGTGGGGTCTTCGTCGGTGGCGTAGCAAAACCCGTGTTCGTCGGAGGCCGGCGTGCCGGCGCTGATGAGCTGGGCGGAGAGATCGGCACTCGTGGCGTCGATGTTGCTGATAGTGACGCTGTCGATATGGCCGACCGTAGAGATGGAGCCGGAGTCCGTATTCGTATCCACCGATTCCTCGGCACCGGGAGCAGAGACGGTGGCGTAGTAGTAGCGAATCGATCCGTCCGACGGAGCGTCGGTATCCTCATATTCGTCGGAGGTGGCGCCATCGATGGCTGAGTAATCATCGTCGGAGTCGCCGGCGCTTCGATACCATTGATATTCGAGATCACCGGCGTCGCGGTGACCCTCAAATTCCGGCGTCGGCGCCCCGAACATCTCATCGTCGTCGCCGTAGGTGGCGCGGACCCGATAAGTCTGCTCTGTGGTCTCGACGGTGGGATCGTCGTCGAATCGCAACAGGACGTGCCCACCGTATTCGCCGTCGCTGGCGGTGATCGTGCCCGCTGTCAGCTCGGCAGTGGGGGCGTCTTCGTCAAGGTAGTCCTGATCGTTGCCCACGAAGATCCAGTCCTCTTCTTCCGGCTCGTCAGCGCCGATATAGACCTCGTAGCCCGTGGGCTCCTCACCGCCGGTCCGGTTGCCCTCGGCGGGCTCCGACGGATCACTTACCGAATTGGGAAATTGGGCAGTGACCGTATATTCGACGGTCGCCCCTTCTGCGGGCTGTGCGGCATCCCAGGTGAGCTCAACGCCGTCCGTGCGGTCTGTGCTGGCCTCGTAATTCTCCGGTGTGCCGACAGTGCCCGCCGGCGCCGTCTCGTCGATATAACTGGTCTCTTCCGGGTCATCGATTTCGGCGATGGATTCTCCATCGGCGAATACCTCGTAGCCCACGGCGCCCGGGGTTTCATCCCAGCTTAAGTGGACTGCGTCGTCATCACCGTCGGCCTCAAGCCCCTCCGGTGCCATGGGCTCGGTCTCGAATTCGACTTCATTGGCGTACTCTTCGTCGTCTGCGGCGTCGTCCATCGAATAGGCGCGGACGTAAAAGTAGGTGCCCGGCCGCAGATCTTCGACATCGAGGCTGAAATCACCGGTCTCCTGTGGCACCTCGTCAAGCGTCGCACAGTCGTGATCCAGGGTGGGGGCTTCAGAGTCGAGATCGGTCCAGCAAAACCCGAGTTCCACTAATGACGCGTCCTCGGGAAGGGCCTCGATACGCCCATTGAAAGTCGCCGTCGTGGCCTCCACATTTGTGGGAAGGGTGGTGACGATATCGAGGTCGGGGCATTCGGTTTCCCCATCACAAACCAGCGCCTCGCCGTCGTCGGAGCACTCCAGCCGGTCGAGATCACAGGGCCCGCAGGGATCGCCGACGGCGCCGTCGAGCGGCTCTGTGCCGCCGCATTCGTTTTCCTCGCCCTCGGCGATGACGCATCGATCTTCGTCGCATCGCTCGTCGGGAAAACAATCGTCGTCCGTCTCGCAGACATCGTCTGTAAACTCGGGCTCACAGCCCGTCGTCATCATGGCGATGAGGACAAGGCCAAACCCATAGAATACCGTATTTCGCAGGGTGCGCCGCATTGCATATTCTCCTGATTAACTGAGCGTTGCTGGTCCACTCTTTAGCCCGGATTATTCATGAGGTGTCGTAACGAGGCGAAATCAGCGTCAAAAGCGCAACATCGAGCCCCACAGGCGATGCAGCGCATCGTCGAGGAGTGAGATGAAGCGGTTTTGGGGCTGATGAGCCGCAGTAGACGCGTCATGACTAATCCGGGTTAGATGTTCCGTCATGGTTGGAAATACCACGCCGAAGCGTAATACAAAACCAGACGCCTGTCGACGAGGCGGACGAGTTGTCTTATACGAGTGCCGCGACTGCCGGGGGCAACGTCGCCGGTCGTCGCTGGTGAGCCAAATATTTTGTGTCGAGGGACCACTGGAGAAGAGATCTTGTTCGACCTTGGGCTGGTGGAAAATCTGGGGTGGATCATCTGTGCAGCACTGGTGGTGGTGCTCCTCGCGGAGCGAATCCGGGTTCCGTCGATCGTGGCATATATCGTGGCCGGGCTGCTGCTGGGGCCGGTGACGGGAATTTTGGAGATGACTGGTGCCGTGGAGCTGATCTCCGAATTTGGCATCGCCTTATTGCTCTTCGTCGTGGGCCTGGAGCTTAGCCTCGACAAGATAAAAGACGTCGGCAAGGTGGCCGTTTTAGCCGGGCTCGGCCAGGTCATCTTTACGGCTCTCGGTGGTTTTGGTCTGAGCGTCTTGCTCGGATTCGAGTTGATGGAGGCTGTCTTTTTGGCCGTGGCGCTGACGTTTAGCAGCACGGTCGTGGTCGTCAAATTACTCGACCAAAAAGGCGATCTCGACAGCCTCTATGGACGGATCGCCGTCGGTATCTTTCTGGTCCAGGATATGGTGGTCATCGCCGCGCTGACCATCCTCGCCGGCCTGGCTGCAAGCGACGACGAGCCAGAGCTGACCGCCATGGCCGCTGATATAGGTCTCGCTTTCGTGGGCACCACGGCCCTGTTGGCGGTTGCATTGGTGGCCGCCCGTTGGGTGCTTCCCAAGCCCTTTAAATGGGCTGCCCGACGGCCGGATACCCTCTTTTTGTGGAGCCTTTGCTGGTGTTTTCTCTTTGTATTCGCCAGCGAGACGATGGAGTTGAGCCTCGAAATCGGCGCGTTTTTGGCCGGGCTCAGCCTCGCCCAGCTACCCTATAACCACGATCTGCGACGGCGGGTTCATCCGTTGATGAACTTCTTTATCGCCATCTTTTTCGTCACTCTGGGGCTTCAGATGGAGCTCGAAGCCGCTCTGGAGTATATGGGGCCGTCGGCGGCGTTGGCGCTCTTCGTCCTCATCGGAAACCCGCTGATTTTTATGTTCATCATCACCCGCAGTGGCTATGACCGAAAGACGTCGTTTTCGACAAGCGTTACCGTCGCTCAGATCAGCGAATTTTCCTTTATCTTCGCCGCCATGGGGCTAGCTGCCGGTTTGATCGGCCCCGATATCCTGTCTGTGGTGGCCCTGGTCGGATTGGTCACCATCGCCGTGTCGTCGTATATGATTTTATATACCGACGGTCTCTACAGATTAATCAACAAAACCGGGGTGCTTCGCATCTTCGGGGCAGACGAGGGCGCGGAGCCGGAGGAAGAACCGGGGCTGAGCAATCATGTCATCGTCGTGGGCATGAATGCCCTGGGACTGTCGCTGGTAGAATCGCTTCATGAGCGCGGTGAGACTGTACTCGCCGTCGATACGGATACGGCGAAACTCATGGGTCTTCCCTGTGAGACGATGCTGGGCGATGCCGTTTATAAATCCGTGCTTGACGCCGCGAATTTAAATCGAGCAAAGCTTCTGATCAGTACCCTTCATATCGAGGATACAAACCGGTTACTCGCCTATCGGGGACGCAAAGCTTCGGTGCCGACAGCGATTCACGCCTTTGATCGATCCGTCGTCGACGCCCTTCGCGAACAGGGCGTCGATCGCCTCATCGAGCCGCGGCGAGACGGCGTGGAACGCGAATGGCGCTCGCTGCGAGCGCTGTTGCTGGGCGACGAGGATGGGGAGGCAGCCGATGATTGAGATCACCGCGATTTTAACGGCGGCCGCCGTCGTCTATGCCATCACTCGGGCGACCCGGATCCCCGTCATTCCGCTGCTGATCGTCGCCGGTGCGTCGTTGGCCGCCATGGGACAGATTCCCGAATTCGACGTGGCGGGAATGGCGGTGGCATTCCCGGATTTGATGCCCGACCGTGAATTCGTCATCGGCATGTTGCAGGTGGGCCTGGCATTTTTGGTCTTTGCCGCCGGCATGGATATGGCGCCCGCCAGGGTGGGGGCCCAGCAGGGGCTGGCTTTAAAGGTCGGGATCATTCAATTTGCCGTCCTGGGCATGCTCACCGGCTGGCTGACATTGCGCAGCGGCTATGATCTGGAGCAAGCGCTTTATGTGGGCCTGGCGATCTCCGCCAGCTCCACTCTGGTCGTAGTTCGGCTTCTAAAGCAGCGCCAGGAGCTCTTTGAGTCCTTCGGACGGATGATTATCGGCGTATTGCTGCTGCAGGACATCCTGGTGATCGGCGCCCTCGTCTTTTTGACGGCCCTGAGTCACGATTCGCCGTCGGCGATATTGCTGCCCCTGGAGACGGCGGCCGCATTGGCCGGTACCGCCATCGTCCTCGGCAGATGGGTGATGCCCTGGGTCGTGGAACATTACCGAGACGAAGACGAGACGCTGCTATTGATCGTGCTCGCCACTCTCTTTGCCTTTATCGGCATCGCCCACGCCGGCAATGTGCCGATGGTCGTCGGAGCATTTCTCGCAGGGCTATCATTATCGGGCTTTCCGACCCGGTCGCTGGTGCGCGGGCTGATCACGTCGTTGACCGACTTTTTTATGGTCGTCTTCTTCATCGCTCTGGGGGCGCTTTTGCAATTGCCCTCATGGCGGGCCGTCGTCGAGGCGCTGGTCGTGGTGTTGCTGGTACTGGTGATCACGCCGCTTCTCGTCGCTTATGTCGCTGAAAAAGCAGGGATGACCTCTCGGGGAGCGCTGGAGGCGGGGCTGATCCTGGCGCAGACCAGCGAGTTTTCACTGATCGTGGCCCTGCTGGGTCGAGAGACGCAGATGCTCAACGACGATCTCTTCTCGGTGATCGTGCTGGTGACCGTGATAACCATGATGGTGACGCCGATCTGGAGCAGTGTGCCATTCGTTCGCAGGCTCATGCACTTTCACCCCAGCCCGGGCCCCAAAACCCGGGTGCCCGACCGCGAGGGACATGTCGTCATCATTGGCGGTGGAGCGGCGGGAACATTGCTGGTGGATAAGTTGCGCGACGCCGCCATCGACATGGTTGTCATCGACAACGATCCCATGGTCACCGTCCGTTTTCGCCAACAAGATTGCGACGCCGTGTGGGGCGATGGGGAAGACGATCAGACCCTCAGAGAGGCCGGTGTGGCCCGGGCCCGAGCGGTGATCGTCACCACCGGCGATCTCCATCACCTCCAGCAGGTCAACCGGATCGCAGCAGCAGACGCCTC
>SKQC01000170.1 GCA_007119175.1 Myxococcales bacterium
GGCATCCTCATTATCGTTGGCTCCTTTCTGGCAGCCTTTCAATATATCGCGATGGACTTTACCGGCTTCTTCCACCTCTACGCCGCTATTTTGCTGGCCGGAGTGCCCATCGGGCTTGCCGTGTTGACCTATCGCTTCCGCACTCTCGGAAAGGCGCTGGTCGGTCTGTGGCTCGGCATTACGAAAAATCCGCGCACCGAGCGGGACCGCCTCATCGAAAACCTGGTGGCCTTCGGACGGGCCATCCGCGCCGATCGCCCCGCCGACGCGGCGGCGATCCTCGACAGGGAGGATGATCCCCTCTTTCAGCACCTGGGCCGACAGGTTCTCGAACAGACCGACCCTGAGGAACTCGAGTTGGACGCCCTCATCGTCGGTCGACGCCAGCTCTACGACTACCGGGCCGGCGAGAAGGTCTTCGGCAGCCTCGGCGACTTCGCTCCCGCCATGGGGATGATTGGAACCGTCATCGGGCTGATCAAATTACTGGCGAATCTGCAGGATTTCGAAAGCCTCGGCCCCGGCATGGCCATCGCCCTGTTGACCACCTTTTATGGCCTGCTTCTGGCCCACCTAATCTACCTACCGCTATCGCGATTGATCTCCGATCGGCGAGTCCAGCGCACCGAGAATCTCAACCTTGTGGCCGACATCATGATGAAGATCTCCAGGCGGCGGCCCCTGCATGAGATCAAGGAATTGGTCGGTGCCGACGGCGGCATCGAGGGGGCTGACGGAACCCGCGGCGGAGGCCATTCGTGAATTGGCTCGGCGAACAGCGATACGGGGAGACAGACGAGGGCAGACGCATCGCCTGGATGATCAGCTATGCCGATATGATGACCATCATCCTGACCTTTATGATTTTGCTCTTGTCCATCTCCACCATCGCCCAGACCAAATACGAGGTCCTGGTCGAGGAGTTCACCGGCGAGAGAGTGGGCAATCTCCACGACGTGCAGGAAACCATCGACGAGATCGTCGAGCAGGCCGCCCTTCAAGGCGAGGTCGAGACCTACCTCGACGACGACGGGTTGAGTATCGAATTTTCCAATGCCCTGCTCTTCGCCACCGGAAGCGCCGAGCTGCGCGACGAGGCCCGCGCTATATTCTCGCCGATAAAAGAGCACCTGGCCGTCGAGCTCGGCCCGCAATACGGTCTGATCGTCGAGGGTTATACCGACGATGTGCCGATTTCGACGGCCGACTACCGATCCAATTGGGAGCTGTCGACGGCGCGGGCTATCCACGTCAAAGAGGCCATCGCCGACTCCGGTGTCGATCCCCGTCGCCTCTCCGTGCAGGGCTTTGCCGAGACCCGTCCGGCCACGGAAATCGACCTGCTGGATCCCTCGGCCGTCGCCGAGCTGAGTGACCAAGAATTGGAGGAGGCCCGCTCCGCAAATCGACGAGTAGTCATCCGAATCGATACCCTGCCTCACGAGCGCGTCGAACATCTTTTGACCACGGCCACCGGCGATGTAGAGGCCGTACCAGACTTGCAAATTCCCGAGGAGACCGAGGGTGGCGATGTCGACAATGACGACGAACCCACTGACTCCGCGCCCTTCGACTTTCATTGAATAGGAGTTCCCGTGCGCCGAATTGATTTTATTATCGTGGTGACCCTCCTCGCCCTATTTCTATGTCCTTCGACGGTTTTTGCCGGCGCCGAAGAGACGGCCCGCGAGGAGGCGAAAAGCACAGCGGAGCGACAGGCTCGCGGTGAAATCGAGTCCCTTCTGGCCCGGCTGTGTCCGGGCCGTTGTGAGCTCGTCGATCTGGAGGTCGTCGTCGACGAACCCCGCGCCCTTGGCGCCGTCAACCCCGGTTTTGAGGGCGCGGCTGGAACCCGCTTTGAAACCGAGGTGCGTCGCATCGAGGCCACGGTCTTGATGGACAGCAATCTACCGGAGACCTTTCGAACCAACCTGCCGAGGATGGCTCAATTTCGCCTCCAGGATATCGCGTCGACCGTCGAAGTTCGCCCGGAAATGCTGGCCTTTCCCGATCCTCAACTGCCGCCGATGCCCGACGCCATGCCGGAGCCACCGCGGCAGATGCCGGCGATGCCGGAGCCAATGCCACAACCTCAGCCAGAACCTGCGCCCGAGCCGCAGCCGACGGTCGATGCCGACGAATCGACTGCCGAACCGGCCGCCGCCCAGACGCCGCTGTGGCAGGAGCTTTTGCCCTGGCTCGCCATGCTGCTCGCCCTTTTGATTTTGGGCGGATTGATCATCGTCATCCTGCGCCGGCTCGAACAATTGTCAGCGTCGCAAGATCCGGCTGCTGTGGCCGGTGCCGACGGCGATGCCGACTCCCGCAGCGCCACGGTCATGCCCGATATTGACGCCCTGCGCCGCGAGCTTCAGCACTCTCGATCGGCACTCAATCGGATGCTCCGACGCTGGATCGGCGATGCCCCCGATGAAGTGGCCGTGCTGGTCCGCCTCGTCGGCCCCGACATACTCGCCGACCTTCGCCGAGATCCGGAGATTCGCCCCCGGCTGGAGATGGTCAGCGAACACGTGGCATCACTCGACGAGCGAATTGACGCCGCTCAGGCACAGGCGGTGGCCGAGAAAGCGCGCTCTCGCTACGACGCCCAGCTCGTCGTCGACGACGGCGCTGACGACTCCGACTGGGATTTCCTGGAGGGACTGACCCTTGGACAGGTCACGACGCTGTTGAAGAGCGCCTCGCGGCGAGAAAAGAGCTTCTTGCTCACTCGCCTATCGCCGGTGCTGCGCTCCCGCTATATGGAACGACTCTCCGCCGACGAACGCCGCCGGCTTCTGTTAGATGCCGGCACCTCGGAGTCTTTATCGCGCACCGAATCCCGGGAACTCGCCGGGCGAATGCGACAGACCGCCGACGAATTTATCGACAGCGGCCGACAGACGGCCGGTCAGGCAGCGATGATCGTGGAGATGATCGAAGCAATGCAGCTTCCCGAACAGGAAGACGTCTTGCGCGATCTCGCCGAAAACCAACCCCAGATCGCCAACCAGGTACTGGGGCGCATCTGTCTGGAGTCGGCCCTGGTAAACCTGCCCAGCGACGCTCTTGCCGACGCCATCCACCGAGTTCCCGTAGAGACGTTGGCAACATTTTTGCAGGGTACCAATGACGACACGACAAACTTCGTCCTCGACTCGGCACCGGCGTCGAAACGCCAGGCGGTGGCCACGGAATTGTCGCTCGATATTCCGTCGACGCGAGTCGACTTTCTCGAGGCCCGTCAGTTCTTTTCCAATACTCTGGTGTCGACTTTGCAGCGAAACGGCTACGATATTGCACGATTCAACATCGACGCCCTGCACCGCAGCGCCCAACAACCGTCATCTCACTCGGAGGTGGTAGGATGAATACTCTTCGGATTCCCTGGACATCGCTTCTCGTCGCCGCCCTGTGTTTGGGGCTCGCAAGCTGTACTCTGATCCGGGAGTCCGACGACAACGGCAACGGCGGCTCGGACAATAGTATGGAAAACGGCATTCCCATCGGGCCCAATAGCGGCAGCGGCATCGTCGGTCCCAACGGTCAAAATAGCGGCGGTGGCATCGTTGAGGCCCCAGACGACGCCCCATTGCTCGACGCCCTGATTGTCGTGGACCTGGCGCGTTCGACGACGAATATCATGGATTCCTACTACGCCTACCTCGGCCTCGTGGAATTCGCTCTGCAGGAAAACGAGGTATATTTTCGAAATGTCGCTATCGCTCCGATGTATCGCCAACAGAGTTCGGAGCCCCTTTTGATCTTTGGGCAAGGAGATCCGAATAACGTCTCGCAAAACCCCTCGGAAGCTCTGGACTATTACATCTCCGATCAGGGCCTTGCTCACCTCGACGGAGAGGTCGACACGCCCGGAGAGAATCTGGCCGCCCTGGGGCTCAACATGGCACACGAGGCCGTCTTTAACCCCGAGACGGCCGCTGCCCAGGGGCGCGCCTATTTTGAAGAGCCGAGTGATGGATTCGTGGTCTTTCACCTCACCGCGAGCGCCCGGGATTGCGGCCACGACGACGCCGATTGCGCGCTCGATGGAAAAGCCCCGGCCGACTATTTTACGGATGTCGACGACGAGACGGGAAACGCCTTGTGGCTCAATCTGCCCGGCTCCACGGGGCTTCCTCCCGATGAGATCATGCATATCGCGATCAACACCCCGGAAGGCGTCGACTACGATGACTTTGTCGACTCCTGTACCGACCAGCCCAACTTTCCGATGAGTTTTATCGACTTTATCGAACCCTCATCGGAGCATGAATATTATAATCCGAAGATCTCGCAAATCCGCTCGAGGGGCGGCGCCGGCACCGTCGTCGACCTGTGCACGGCCTTTTCCAGCCGCGCCGAACAATCGGCTCGACAGACCGCCGGCGAGATCCGACAGATCACGCGCTGAGTGACCGAATGACCGCACGTTACGCTCAACTCTTTGGACAGACTGCTGCGATGGCACTGGCCTTCGGCGTCGGATTGCTCGTCGGACAGCAATTCTGCGTCGAGGAACCCGAAAAGCCGGAGCCAAAATGCACTCCGGAGACACAGGTCGTCGAGGTCTGCCCTCCAGAGGATCCCCCCGAAGAGAGTGAGGAACCCGAAGAAAGTGGGCCGGCCCCGAGCTCTGCCGAACCACGAGAGGTCGATACACCGACGGGCGACCAACTCCCCGAGGCATCAAAGCCCGCCTCACCTGAGGAGCGTCAGCGCCTGCTCGGCTGGGCCCGAGGTGAATCATCGACCCTTCAGGGATGCCCGCGCGACCGCGGCAAGACCTATCGCCTGGCGATTTCACTGGAACTCGATGCCGAGGGCAATGTCGACGCCGTCTCCATCGACGCCGACGACGAGTCACCGGCCTCCGAACTCGACGCCTGCCTGCACGAACGCATCGCCGATTGGACCCTCCCCGACGATCTCGATCCCCCGCAGCGACCGCTATTTTTCAGGCTCACTCTATAGAATAACGCTGAATCAAAGACCAATTTCCATGGTCTCGAGATCCCAGCCCAAACACAAATGCAACCTATTTGCATTTAGTCCGATGGTCGGCTATACCATCTCTCAGAATCAACGGAGGCGGAGTCCACGACGGCGCCGAATCCCTGACTACGTGAACAAGTAAAGTGCCAATTTAAAAAGGAGTTCCGATGTTTTCTCAATACACCAATCACCGCCTGCTAATGGCGATCACCGTGGCACTTGCCCTGTCGCTTTTCGCATGTAGCGATGATGAGAACGGTGAGGAGCCGAACGACGAGGAGCCGGACGAAGTCGAGATCTACGAGGTCGAGATCATCGATCGCGCCGATGACTCAGTGGTCGCCGATTCCCACGGTGAGCACTGGCACGGACAGATTGTTCTCGATATCAACGACGAAGATCACCGCTCGCTGGGATTTCATTTCATCGATGAGGACGGCGACAGCGTCGACGTTCCCCTTGGCGACGACGGCTATGACTACGAGATTTCGGGATACGATGACGATATCATCTATCTCGACACCCACAGCGACCATTTCCACATCAAGGGAGAAGAGCTGGGTGATACAGAATTGGTCTTTGAATTTCTCCACGACGACGAGGTCATCCACGAAGGCGCGTCGGGCGATGGACTCGACGTGGTGGTCTTTGATCCAGAAGATAC
>SKQC01000220.1 GCA_007119175.1 Myxococcales bacterium
CCACGGTGTCGTCGACGATGGCCTGGGCTTCGCATTCGCCGAGGAATGTGTCGTAGTCGACGGCTCGGATGAGCAGGTGGATATCGTCGCCAGGGCGGACTTCGCGCAAGAAATGAGCGCCCATGATCTTGGTCGCCCTCACCTCGAACTCTTCATCGCCCATCTCTTCTTCGAGCAATAGGGCGAATAAAGCCACGCCGACCTGGCCCAGCATCTCTAAAAGAAGCGTTCCCGGCAGGACCGGGTCGCCTGGAAAATGGCCATCGAGGCCGATGTGCTCAACGCCGATATGGCGGCGGCCGACGATGAATTCACGCTCGCGATCCCAGCCCAGCACCTCGTCGACGAGAAGCATCGGCTCGCGGTGGGGCAATAGATCGTAGAGCAACTCTCGGCCGTCCTCTCGATAGTCTGGCCATTCCTGGCTTCCGATCATCGGCGCTCGCCGCAGCGCTCGGAGTCTATCATCGACATCACTCATCGAGTTCTCCTGCCTTTAGCGGGCCGGCGATGACGTCTTCGATGATATTGCATGCCTCATCGATATCTTCTTCGGTGAGCTGGGCGGAGACCGAGATTCTGAAGCGCCGGGCGTGGGCCTCGACGGCCGGAAAGTCGATGGGCTGAAGATATAGCCCTCGCTGCTGGGCCGACAGGGCGAGATTAAAGAGTTTTTCACCCGAGGCACCGACAATAATGGGAATGATCTGGGAGTCCGACTCGCCGAGGTCGAGATCCATGGTCTCTAAATTGCGGCGAAAATGAGCGACGTTTTTCCATAATTTATCGCGCACCGTCGAGTCCCGGGTCGCCACCTCGAGGCTCTTGCGCATCGCCGCCACCACCGGCGGCGGGAGGGCGCAGGAAAATTGAAAGGGCGAGGCGTAGCATTTCATATAGCGAATCAACCTCGCGTCGGCGCAGATAAAGCCGCCGATACCCCCGAAGGACTTGCTCAACGTCCCGAAGGTCATCCCCACGCTGGACTCCACGTCGAAGTGTTCGGCGACGCCTCTTCCTGTCTCACCGAAGACCAGCGTCGAGTGGGCCTCGTCGATATACAGGGCGACCTCATGGGCATCGCAAACCTCGGCAATGGCCGGGAGATCGGCGAGGTCGCCGTCCATCGAATAGACGCCCTCGACGACGACCATACGCCGTTTTCCGTCGTGGCGCTCAAGCATCTCGTCGAGCGATTCGGCATCGTTATGCCTGAACGTCGCCAGTCGGGCCCCCGATAATTTGACGCCATCGACGACGCTGCGGTGGCATTTTTCGTCGATCACCAATACGTCGCCGCGCTGCAATAATGCCTGAATCGCTCCCAGATTCCCGGCATATCCGCTGGGAAATAACATGCACCCGCCGCGGTCTTTGAACTCCGCGAGCTCGGCGGCAAACTTTTGGTGCTGGTCGAAGGTCCCGGACAGCATGGCCGCCCCGGAGGCGCCGACCCCGTAGGTGCGAAGCGCCTCGATGGCCGCCTCCACGACCTCCGGATGCGTCGACAATCCCAGATAATTATAGGATGTCAGATTGATCATCTGACGGCTCTCACCGCTGAGCCGGTGCTCCAACGTCGTTCGCGGAGTCGGGGCCTTTTCCAGAGGCTGCTCGAAGAAACTCATCGCCATCCCCACCCGGGGATCGTCGATCCAGGTCTCGAAGTCCGCCGGCGGATCCAACACCTGGTCGTTGTCGTTATACCCGAAGTCGGCGAGGCTGAATTTTAAAATGTCCTCTGGATTCATGTAGCCCTTCCGGAACAGAGTGAGCGTCACGCCACGCGGTTATAAATACTCCAAGAATTTATCCGCCAACTGATCGATATTCTCCACCTGGGTCAACTCCGAGCGGGGGACTCGAATCTCCAATTCGCGCATCGTGGCGCTGACGACCTCGATGATATCGAGGCTATTGGCCCCGTGGTCGCGCATCGAACTGGTCGCCTCGATTTTGTCGGCGTCCACGTCGTGCAAATTCTCCACGAGGTTTCGCTTGATGATCTCGACGATCGCTGTCTTATCCAGATCTTGGCTGGTATCGCTGGTCATTATTTATTCCTTTTGCAGGTCGTCTGTCATTTGTCGTTTCCATCGCTCGTATCTGCGCATCATATTATCCTCAAAAGCCATCGCCCGATCGACGGTGATCACCTCGCTCTGCATGGCGTCGAGCAACCCACTGCACAGAGCCAACACGGTGCGGCCGCACTCCTGGGGCGATAATAAATCGGAGCGCTCAATTCCCTCTTCGGCGAAAAAATCCCAGATCTGCTCGCCGAACATCGCCTCGAAAGACTCGGTGGCCACCATGCCAAAACGCACGGCGTTGACTCGGCAGCCCTGCTCTCCGAGATGACTGCCCATATAGCGCGTCAGGACCTCGAGAACGCTTTTGGAGGCCGCCACGAAGTCATATCCGGGGTAGGATCGCTCAATGCCGTCGCTGGAGATGGCGACCACATACTCCGGGTATCGTCCGCATATATCATGCGCCGCCTCCACATACTCCACCAGCGGCCAGGCGCTATACTCCAGGCTCTTAAATAAAGACCGCTTCCGATAGCTGGACAGCTCCGGGGTTCGTGCCGCAAATGCTACGTTGTTGATAAAGATATCAACCCCGCCACGGCGCTCTTTAATCCGCTCCATCAGCGCCTCCGTATCTTCTGTATGTGATACGTCGGCCATCTCCAGCATCGGCTCCGGGGCGCCCAGGGCATCGAAATCGGCGCGGATCTCATCGAGATCTGCCGATCCCCATCGATAAGTCATCACACATTGAGCGCCGGCCGCCCCCAGAGCCTTTGCCGACGCGAGGCCGATCCCGCGGGTTCCTCCCGTCACCAGGGCCACCTTGTCGCTCAAATCGATCTCAATCATGGGGACTGCTCCAAAATAAAGCGCTCCTCGACGAGGAGCGCAAGCTGCATGGCGATCAATTTACTCACCGGGTTCAATGGTTCGCATATCCTCGTCGGACGGCCACAGCCGTCGGCGCTCAAATGAAGCGTGCTCGCGCTGTACGGACTCCATACGCGGCGGCTCCTCGACGACGACGTGGGCGTTGGTGCCACCGAAGCCAAAGGAGCTTACGCCCACTCGTCGCGGCACATCTTCGCCATCGCTTCGACCTGGCCACTCTTTATTTTCCAGTGGAATTTCAAAGGTGCTCTCCTCGAATTCACAGGCTGGATTGGCGGTCTCGAAATTAACCTGACCGACCACCACGCCGCGCTCCACCATCAGGGCGGCCTTGATCACCCCGGCCATGCCGGCAGCGGCCTCCAGATGCCCGATCTGGGCCTTTACCGAGCCCAGCCAACAGGCGCCGGACTCATGACCGTGCTCCTGAAAGACCTTCTCCAGGGCCTGAGCCTCGATGGCATCGCCGAGCTCTGTGCCCGTGCCGTGTGCTTCCACGGTGCCGATTGTATGCGCCGAGACGCCGGCGTCGAATAATGCCTCTTCGATAACCGCCCGCTGAGCGGCTCCGCTGGGGGCGGTCAGACCGTTGGTGGTTCCGTCCTGGTTGATCGCCGCCCCGCGAATCACAGCTCGCACCCGGTCGCCGTCGCGAATCGCATCCCGCAGCCGTTTTACGGCGATCACGCCGCATCCCTCGCCGCGCACATAGCCATCGGCCGCGGCGTCAAAAGACCGGCACTGACCGCTGGGCGACAACATCCTGGCCTGGGAGAATGCCACGGACATATCGGGCGATAAGATCACGTTGACGCCGCCGACGATCGCCGCATCACAGCGGCCGGATCGCAGGTTCATTATCGCCTGATCGAGGGCCACCAGCGACGACGAACAGGCCGTATCGACCACAGTGCTCGGTCCGTGAAGATCGAGCCAATACGAGAGGCGATTGGCCGTAATACTCGGCGCCATTCCCGACCCGGCCCGAACTGGCCGTCCCTGGTATAGCCGCGCAAAATCACTGCCGCTCTGACCGACAAAGACCCCGGTGCGGCTTCCCGCCAATTCCCCGGCGCTCCAACCGGCGTCCTCCAACGCCCGCCAGCCGGTCTCCATCATCAGTCGCTGTTGCGGATCCATGGCCCGCGCCTCGCCGGGAGAAATCCCGAAAAACCGGGGATCGAATTCATCGATGCCCTCAACGAAGCCGCCGCGATCGGTGACCATCGTATCCAATCCCGCCTGTTCGGGATCGGTAAAAGTCCCGGGCTTCCAGCGCCACTCGGGGACGATATCGATGGCCTCTTCGCCGCTGTTGAGAAGTTTCCAGAACGACTCCAGATCGGGGGCTCCCGGAAACCGGCAGGCCGCCCCGACGACGGCCAATAGCCCATCGTCGCCGCCGTCGCCCCCGCCGGAGATCACCGGTGCCGTCCCGGTCTGCCGCTTCTGTTCACCCTCTCCGCTTAAGTGCGCGGCCAATGCAGAGATGGTCGGAAAATCATAGAGCGCCGTCGCCGGAATCTCCTCTTCGAGCCATCGCTCCAGCTCGCCGACGATTCCCACGGCCTCCGCGGAGTCGATACCGTAGGTGGCAAACGTGGCCTCCAGATCGACATTCGCCGGCTCCATATCGCGCTCTTCGGCGACCCGGGCTGCAAGCCAGCTCTCAATTGCCGAGCGCGTCGATTCGTCCTGTTTTTGCTGCGCCTGTAAATCGTCTGAGGATTGACGGGCGATCTCCGCCAACTCTCCTCTTTGATAGGAGTTGCGCACGGCAAAGCGCTGGAGCTTGCCGCTCGATGTCTTCTCGATGGTCCGGGGTTCAATTAACACCACCTCGGCGGGCACCACCCGATGCGCCGTGGCGATCGTCTCGCGTATCCGCCCCGCCAGCCGGTTGGCGTCATCGACCAGATCGGGCTTTACCTCGGTGACGACTACCAGCGATTCTTCGTCGTCTCCATTGGAATCCACGGTAAACGCCGCCCCGCAGCCGCGGCGAATCGCCGGATCGACAGTCTCGACGGTGGCCTCGATATCATGGGGATAGTGATTGACGCCGCGGATGATCATCAGATCTTTTAGCCGGCCCGTGATCACCACTTCACCGTCGACCACCGCGCCCACATCGCCGGTGCGCAAAAACGGGCCCTCACCGTCGGCGGTGTGGGCCCGAAAGACCTCTTCATTGACCTTATTTTTTTCCCAATAACCGGGGGCGACGCTGCCACCGCGAAGCCAGATCTCGCCCACCTCGCCATCGTCGACCACCCGCCGGGTGCCCGGTTTGACGACCCGCACCTCGAAATCTCCAAGCGGCAACCCACAACTGACCTGGTCGCGCCCGTCGGCCTCCACCACCCGCGGCTCTTTATCGCGGGGTGTGGCCGAGACAATAAGCCCCACCTCGGCAAGCCCGTATGCCGGCATAAACGCCCGGCGATCAAAGCCGCAGGGCTCGAAATAGTCGGCAAAACGCTCCAGAGTGCCCATCCGAATCGGTTCGGCGCCGTTGCAGGCCCTCTTCCAGCTCGACAGATCGAGATTATCCCGGATTTCTTCGGGCGTTTTTCGCACCGCCAGATCGTAGGCGAAATTGGGCGCCGTGGAGTCCGTGCCCTCAAAGCGGCTAATCGCCTCCAGCCAGCGAGCCGGCCGCTTTAAAAAATCAAGCGGCGACATCAACACGCTGGTACACCCACAATAAACGGGCTGCAGCACAGCGCCGATAAGCCCCATATCGTGATAAAGCGGAAGCCAGTTGACGGCCACCGTCTGCTCCGAGGAGCCAAACGCCTTTTGAATCAACGCCTCGTTGCGCATCAGCGTGCGGTGGTCCAGGACCACCCCTTTGGGCCGTCCCGTCGATCCCGAGGTATATTGCAAAAACGCGACGGTCCGCTCGTCGACGCCGGCCAATGACCACCCATCGGCCATCTCATCGCCGATCTCGTCGGTGGCAAGCCAGCCCATATTGTTCAGCGCCTCCCCATAGGAGGTCAGCGAGCGGGCCATCGCCGCGATCGCCCCCGTCGAAAGAGCGAGCTCTGCTCCGGAATCCTCCACAATCGACACCAGCCTGGGCACGGTTCGCTCCAGCCGGCGGGGATTGGGCGGATAGGCGGGAACGGCGATCACACCGGCATATAAACAGCCGAAAAACGCCTCCACATACTCCAGCCCCGGCGGATATAATAAGATGACCCGCTCTCCCGGCTCGGCATGCTCTCGCAGGCCGGCGCCGATGGCACGGGCTCGCCGATCGAGCTCTGCATAGCTCATCGCACGGCCCTCGCCTTCTCCTCCATCGAGATAGCGAAAGCCCGACTGCGTCGGCGTCACCTCGGCGCGCCACCGCAATAATTCGACCAGATTTTCCACCCATGTCGGCGGACTAGACTCAACCATAATCTCCTCAAAAATCGCTCAACCCTCGCGCGGTCTGCTCGTGTAGCGAACCGCGGCAATGCTTTTCAAGAGCCAACTTGACTGCGCCCCCCCATATTGATGGTGTTCTTATCGTCGCTCCCACAACAAGGGCAATAGCCGCCGGGGTCGATTGGCGGCCCGAATATAAAAGTGGGCCCGCAATATCCGGCGTTGCTCGGCATCCAGATCGCCCTGGCCGCCGAGCCGCTCAATTCGCTGGCGCCTCGCCTCGTATAATATAAGCGCGGCCGCCACAGAGATGTTGAAGCTCTGCACGAATCCCTGAATGGGGATCATAGTCCGAACATCGGCGGCGTCGAGGACTTTCTGGCTTACTCCCTCCAATTCATTGCCAAAAACCAGGGCCGTTTTCTGCGTAAAATCGAGCTCTCCCAGCTCCACGTCGGCCTCCAGATCGGTGGCCACCACGCGGTATCCCTGCTCCTTTAAAGCCTCCACACAGGGCATCGCCGATCGCCACTGTGCCACGTCCATCCATTTATCGGCTCCCTGGGTGATCCTCCTCGATGTCTTATGCGACGACTGGTCGTCGATCCGGTGGGCCACCTGATATCCCATCCCCTCCGCACTGCGCAAAACGGCGGCCACATTTCCCAGATCGTGTAAATTCTCCATCACCGGCACCACCGAACAGGTCCGCCCGGCGACCACCTTGTCGATCCGCTCCCGTCGATCCTCCGAGATCTGATCGGCCAGCAGATCGATGATCTGCCGGGCCGACAACACCAGCTCTTCGTCGAGATTCAATAACTCCGTCAGATCGACGGGATCTTTGTGGGGAAACATAGTCCTCGCTCACCTGTGATGATCATTTCCAGCTACAACTCTTGACGCCGCCCCCCAACCCCTGTATCACTTCCCACCCTTTTCTGGCACGTCCCCCCGACCCAGCCTCGGGTGGTCGTTGAGAGGTCAAATTGACAGACCGACCAGGCAAAAAGGCTTTGGAATACACGCCGCAGGCGACCCGTTTTATATCGGCGCCTGGGCACGCTTACGACCTTCAGGAGTTCAACCATGCACGCTGTGATCCGTACAGGCGGCAAACAGTATCGCGTTCAACCGGGCGACGAATTCAATATCGAAAAGCTCGCCGACGCCGAACAGGGCGGGACCATCGTCTTTGACGATGTCCTCGCCGTCGGTGAAGGCGACGACCTGGTCATCGGAAAGCCCGTCGTCGACGGCGCCTCGGTGACCGCCGACGTCATCGTCGCTCAGGGCCGCGATCGAAAAGTGATCGTCTTTAAAAAGAAGCGCCGCAAGCGCTATCGCCGAAAATTCGGCCATCGTCAGCCCTTTACTCGCATCAAGATCAAGGAAGTCAACGTCGATTAAGGCCCCGCCCAACAGCGGTTTTGGCCCATCGACGCCCACTTCGAACGGAGGTTCGCCATGGCGCATAAAAAAGGACAGGGAAGTACTCGCAACGGCCGCGACTCAGCAGGACAGCGTCGCGGCGTCAAAAAGTTTGGCGGCGAGCACGTCATTCCCGGAAATATCATCGTCCGCCAGCTCGGCACCAAATTTCACCCCGGTCGCAATGTGGGACTCGGAAAAGACTATACCCTCTTTGCCAAAAAAGAGGGGATCGTCAAATTCGAGACCCGCGCCGGAAAGAAAAAATACGTCTCGGTCTACCCGACCTGAGACGGGATCGAATCGATCCTGTTAAATCGCAACGGGTGTCATTTCGGTGACGCCCTTGCCCTTTCGGTGGCTTTCGCGGCCCGACGTTGATTTTTCTTCCGTCGAGTTTGGCGCGAACGCCACCGTTTTTATTTTGGAGGCCCCATGTTCGCCGACGAAGCCACAATCGAGGTCGCTGCCGGAAAAGGCGGCGACGGAATGGTCGCCTTTCGCCGCGAAAAATACGAAGCGCGCGGCGGACCCAACGGCGGCGACGGCGGCGACGGCGGCGATGTGATCGTCGAGGCCACCCACAACGCCAGCACCCTCCACGATTATCGCCATCAAAAGCGCGTCGTCGCCGAAAACGGCGAGCCCGGCGGACCAAAGGGCAAAACCGGCAAGGCCGGCGAAGACAAGACCATCAAAGTCCCGGTGGGCACAGTGATCACCGACGCCGACACCGGCGAAGAGCTCGCCGATCTTACCGAGCCCGGCGAGCGCATCGTCGTCGCCGAAGGCGGCGAAGGAGGCCTTGGCAACGCCCGCTTTAAAAGCTCCACCAACCGCGCTCCACGGCGCTCAACCCCGGGAAAACCGGGCGACGAGCGCACCCTGGAGTTGGAATTGAAATTGATCGCCGACGTCGGCCTCGTCGGCTATCCCTCCGTCGGAAAATCAACCATCATCAGCGCCATCTCCTCGGCAAAGCCGAAGACCGGCGCCTACCACTTCACCACCATCACCCCCAATCTGGGGGTCGTGCAGTGGAAAGATATCGAGGCCTTCGTCGTCGCCGACATCCCCGGACTCATCGAGGGCGCCCATGAGGGCCAGGGGCTGGGAATCCAATTTTTACGCCACGTTGAGCGCACTGAGCTTCTGGTCCACGTTTTAGAGGTCACCCCCACCGTAGAAGGTCAAGACGTCGCCCGCGACCCGATACGAGATTTCGAAGTCCTGTGCGACGAACTCGAAAAATTCAATCCCGAATTGCTGGAGCGCCCCCAGTTAGTGGTATTGAATAAAATCGATCTGCCCTATGCCCGCGAGGCATTAGACGAGATCCGCGCCCATTTCGAAGACGAAAAGGGCCTTCCCTTTTTGGCCATCTCCGCCGCCACCGGCGAGAACCTCGACGAATTCAAAGATCTGCTCGGCCAGGGCGTCAGCCGCGGCGATTTCGGCGCCATCCCACCTCATTGGGAAGCGTGAGCGACCGGCTTTTCACTGTCTTCGTTCTCTCCGCTCTCCGGGGCGGACTCACCGGCTTTTGCCCGCTTTTTTTCCTGAATCGCCCGCCGGCGAGCCAACTTCTTGCGTCGCTCCCGCGCACTCTCCTCAGCGGCGCGCCTGCCCAGAAAAAAGCCCGCCAGAACTCCCGCCAACAATATGATGGGGATATAAAATAGATGTGCCGTCGTCATCTCAACCCACCTCCCAGGTGCGCAGATATCCGAAGGCGATCGTCGTCAATATCAAGACGGCGCCGAGCGTGATCACCAGCGATACGTTGCCGTGTCCATTTCCCTGCCGCCTCAAGGTGCCCCCGCTATAAAGCCGGCCATCTTCCTGAATCAACATCTCGTCGCCCCGCACCGACAGTCCAAGCGGGCGATCACCGACCAGACCCCGAGTCGGCGGCCAGTTGAGCCGATGCTGTCGAACCACTCTTCCGCCGGCCAAAAACTGATCCACCCAGGCCACCTGCGTGGTATGGCCCACGTTCATCACCAGCACCACCTGCCCGGTTTCAGTGTCGACGGTCATCCCATTGATCTTGCCCGACTCCCAGGGGCCGGAGATAGAGGTCCAGGTCTCGCCGGCGTCGATGCTCACCGCCAGGCGCGCCCCGTGGGCCATCAGCAATCCCTCGGACTCCTCGGATTCACCTTCGGGAAGGCGCATAAGCTGCATCGGCGTCTCGTCTTCGGTCTCCATCAGCGAGTAGGTCGCCTGCCAGGTCAATCCCCCGTCGCGTGAGCGCCACAACTGAGTGGGCTCATCGACCCGGCGGGAGCGAGTGACCGCGAAAAAAGTCTGGTCCCGCATCGACAAAAACCCGGTGACCACCGAGCCCTCCACGGCGTTTCGAAACGCCTCTCCCAGAGGCATTCGCCGCCATGACGAGCCGCCATCGTTAGAGACCATCGGCCCCTGCCGATGGGACCAGGCGACGATATCGTTGGAGCCCGGCCGATCGACGAAGGTCACCACCGACGATCGCCCGTAGAAGATGCCCGGATTATGCAGTGCCAAAAATTGGATCTGTTCGCCGTCGACCAGGGGCAACGCCTCCGAGGAGCCCTCTCCGCGATCGGCGGCGGCGACGACGATGCCACCACCCGACGTTCCACTGATCATTCGATCGTCTTCGGGGCTTATATACAGGGCCGATGTCGCCCGCTGATCGAGACGGTTCCATCTGTCGTTGCGCACGGCGATGGAACGCTCAAATAAGCCGGAATTCGTGCCAATATACATCTTTTGATCATCGGCCAGGGTGGCGTGATAGATCACGCCGGCCCGCAGTCCCGGATTGGCCAGCCGCCACCGCTCGCCTCTATCGGCGGTGCGAAGCATGCCCCGCCCCTCCGTGGAGGCCCACAACACGTCTCGGTCATCTCGCACCAGACCGGTCAAACCCCGCCCGTCGGGATCGCGTTCCAATACCTCCTCCCACTGCTGACCGCCGTCAACACTATTCCACAGGCTTCCCCCGTCGCCCATTAGCCACAATTCGAATCCCGCCTCCAGCGATTCGTCGGCGAAGAGCTTCATCTGCGTATAATCCTGCGGCGCCAGCGAGTCTGTATCGACCTCTAGCTCCGTCCAGCTATCGCCGCGATCGTCGCTTCGATACAACAGCTCGGAGTCGACGATAAAAAGCGATTCTCCGTCGGGCACGCGTACCAGATCGGTGTCGAGAGCGCCCAATGCGGCGACCTTTTGAAAACGCTCCTCGCCCTCGTCACGCCGAAAAACCTCGAGTTGTCGACCGTAGGCGGTGACGATCTCGTAGGGATGGGTCTCGTCTGCGGGCAGATAATGGCGCACGCGAATGGGCAATTCCCCCCGTACCGGTTGTTCCTCTTCGGCGTCTGTCGGCGCGTTTTCATCATCATCTCTCAAGGGGACGCCCTCCAGGGAGATCGACTCCCAGCGCAGCTCCTCGTAGTCCCCGTCGGGCTGCTCGTCACTTTTTCGCCACACATGAAGGCCGTCATTTAGATAAAGCCCACCTCCGGCCTCGGAAATCCGCAGCGAGCGCACCACCTGAGAATAAGTAATCTCATCATGGCTGCCCTCCTCGATTTTTTCGGGCACCGCCACTGACTGCCAGCTCTGTCCCAGATCGGGACTTCGCAAAATCTTCCAGTGCCGGCCGACGGCCGGAAGAGCCACCGCCCACAGCGCCCCATCGTGGACCGTAAAATAATGGCGCGGCAGAAATCCGGCATCGCCACCACCGCGACGCGCCGCCTCAAACGGCGCCAGCCCCGGCTCGTCGATACCGGCCGGCCAACTGACCTCCACGGTCTGCCACGACGGCTCATCGACGTCGCGCACAAAGAGCCTGTCCACCGCCGGCGCCACGAGTATTTGCGACTCCTCGGTCTGCAGCGAGACCACCGTATCTAATACGCCCCCCGGGGGGCGCTCGACGGAATCGAGCCAGACTTCGATCTCGTCGTCGGCACAGCCGACCAACGCCACCGCGATCGCCACTACGGCAAGCCACTGGGCACAGCGCCCCCCCCCCGACCGTCGACGACTTCTCCTCACTGCTCTGCCATTTCCATAATATTGAACTCCACACGCCGGTTCTTCGCCCGACCCTCTTCGGTGTCGTTATCGGCCACCGGGCGCGACTCGCCGTAGCCGACGGCCTGCACGCGCGTGGCGTCGACGCCGACAGTGATAAGATATTGACGCACGCTTTCAGCGCGCTCTTCGCTGAGTTCCAGATTCATATCGGCGGCACCAACGCTGTCGGTATGTCCCTCGATGCGCATCCGCTCGATATCGCTGTGGCGATTGAGCAGCGTCGCCACATCATCGAGCACCGAGAAGCTTCCCTCCTGCAGATCGGCACTCCCGGTCTCGAAGGTGACCTCCTCGGTGATAATAATCGCCCCCTGCCGCAGGGCGGCGTCGCCTTCTTCATCGCTGCCTTCCTCCTGAATCCGGTCGAACCAGGCCGGATCGGGGGGATCGCTGGGCTCTTCGAGCCAGGCCATCGACCGCTCGTCGTCTTCTTCGATATGATCGCCGTAATAATCGGGACAGTCCTCGGATGGATCGAAACGCAATCGCCGGCCTTCGGCGTCGCGAACTCGCGGGTCACAGGGATCGGTGACGCCCTTAAATTGCGGACGGTGGTAATTGACGTTCCACCATCCGCCGGTGGCCCACTTACCGCTGATGCCGATGAAAAACCGCCACCGGGGCGCTCCAATTCCATCTCCCAGCCCGGCGGCCATCCCAGCCGTGGCCGACCAATCATCGAAAAACCCGTAGCGCAGCCCTCCCATCGCCTCCACGGGGACCTCGCCGGGCGCGATCCCCGACAGGGGCTCCTCGGACTGCACTGCCACCGCGCCTCCAACCTCGGCCAACACGTCTAGATCGTCGGTCAAAAACGGGGCGTGAGCGCCGAGGCCCCAGATAATTTCGTTGCCCAGAATATTCTCCTGAATCTGGCGCGACCCTGGCCGATAGCGAAAGCCCAGATTCGCCGAAGTGCGAATGGTCTTCCAGAACACATATTCGCCGACGGCCATCAATTCCGCCCCCACGCCCTCATCGCTGGTCAGCGCATTTCGCCTTCCCACAGGAATCGACATACCACCGACGAGCGCCAGCCCCAGACGCGCCTCGTGAAGCCCCTGAAATTGATATTTGGTCGTCAACTGCAGATCGTTGAGCCCTGTCCTGGGCAGATCGCTTCGCTCCGGTGAGCCCGACGGCAAAAGCGGCTGCAGGTTGTTGCTGCGCTGACTCAGCGTCGTCGACATGATCAGCCCCACCTCGAAATGCCCGAACAGCCCCATCGTCGCCAGCAAATCGAGGCCACTCTGATACAGAACCGTCCTCTCGCCGGAGCGCTCCAACGAGCCGAGCTGCATCGGATTGGTCCCGTAATTGAAATAACTGCCCACATTCCAATCCAGATGCTCGCTGACCCCGGTGCCGAAAACGGTGATATAATCCGCCGGTCCCGGCGCCGGTCGAAAACGCTGCAACTGCATCGCCGGCAACTCCAGTGACTCGGCGCCCTCTTCTTCCTGGGCCTGTACCGGACTCGCTGCTGCGAGAATTACCGCCCCCATAGTGATGACGACTAAAGCGACCGTCACCGAAATCAATCGTCTGCGTTTTGCAACGCTCATGGTCGTGTCCGTGCTTTAAGTGACTTCAATTCGCCCCGTACTGCCTCGACGCCGTCGAATTCGGCATCGCTTTTTTCGGCAATGGCCAGCGCCGATCGATACGACGCCCTTGCACCTTCGACGTCCTTTAATTCCTCCGCCCGCAGCCGGGCGGCTTCCACAAAGCAATCAAAGCGCTGTTTTTGATCCAAGATCATCTCTGCATAGGCATCGAGACCCTGGGCAAGCGCTTCGTGGGCCTGCGTTTTGCGATCCAGTGAAAGACGGCGCTCCAACGCATCCACATGCTCCGGCCACAATCGATAAGCCAGCCCCCACAGGCGCCGGGCCATCGACAATTCTTGCATTTCTTCTTCGGCGATATGGGCCGCATCGGCCGCAATTTCGCTGGCCGCCACCTTCAGCGCCGGAGCCACCGACGAGGCGTCGAGCCCTTGCATCTGCTCCAGTGAAAACTGCTCGCCCTCTCCCGTCAACATGCCGAGCTCTCTGGCCAGGCTCTCAAGATAGCCCATCCAGTCTCCGATCTGCGCCTGGCAGGCCTTGATCCCCTCCAGCGCCCGGGCATCGCCGGGCGCCTCGGCAAGGACTGCTTCAAAATGCTCGGCCGCGTTTTTCGGATCATCGAGGCGCTGAAGAGTTATCTCCGCCAGCTCTCGCTGCGATTCCACAGCGTCGATCCCACCGCCGGCATGTCGAACCACGGCCTGAAGATGTCGAGCCGCCGCGCGCCAGTCTTTTTGCTGGCGCGCAATCTCGGACAATAAGCGATGGGCCGCCTCGTTATCTCCGTCCGTGGCCAATACCTCATCGAGCCACCGGCGCGCGCCGTCGGCATCCTGGCGTTGATCCCATAAAAGCTGGGCCAATAACAGCCGATAAGTGGTCTTCATCTGCGCCGATTGAGCGGCATCGAGCCGCCGCTCTAAAAGGCCGATTCGCGCCCCCACGTCGCCGCGCTCCTCGTACAGCGCCTCCAGGGCGTTGACCACCTCCGGGCTCGCCCCGTCGCCGTCCGGATCGAGGCGATGGACCTTCTCGAGAAAGGGAAGCGCCGCCTCGCCGTCTTCCAATTCGTAATACAATAACTCGCCGGCCTCCTTGGCCAGGCTGCGCTGCTGGTCGGCGTCCAGGACCTCGCTATCCGTATTTTCCTCCAGCGTCAGGACATGGCCGATAGCCTGGGCCACATCGCGCGCTTCGCCACTGCGACGCAACTCGTCTAATTCGCCCATCCCGATCTCGACGGGATGAATCCGCGGCGACGTCGCCTCTCGCACCGAATCGTCAGCGGCATCGTCGTCTGCATTCGTTTCCTCGACCAGATCGCCGAATCCGTCGAGTGGCATGCGCACCGTCTCCGGCTGCTCGCGCTCCCGATCTTTGGATCGACTCAAGATCTCGCCCACCGGTGAGCTCGACTCTTCGTCGTCCCCATCGACTTCATCGCCCCCATCATCGGACGTCGGAAGCTCGGCGGGCTGCTTTAGCATCGAGGCAAAACGCCGGCGAAACGACGTCACCTCAGCCTCCGTATCGGGCGCACTCTGCGGCGGTGGGCTGGCTCCCTGGTCGACCTGTCGGCGCTCCGGTCTGGGAAGCGAAATCGGTCCGGTGTCCACATCTTCCTGAGCAAGATCGTCGAGCAACGCATCGAGTCGGGAGTCCACATCCTCGAAGTCATCGTCGCCGCCGACCTCGGAAAGTTTTTCAGCGCGCTCCCGGGCCTCAGAAGCCGCCGCCGAATCCCCGCGCTCCTCCGCAAGCATGGCCACCTCGACGAGTGTCTCCTTTTGCTGGACCACTGACGGCGTCGCCTCCGCAAGTTGGATCAACGACTTTTCTAAAAGCCGCCCCAGCGGCGCCGATCCCACCGGCGCCGGCGCCGCCGCGCCGTATTCCTCGATCAACGCCCGCAGCGCCGCGCAGACACCGTTTAGGGCATCCCGGTTGCCGGCCCGCAATTTCAGCGCCTCCAGATACGAGCGCACCGCCTTTTGGCGATCCTCCATTGCGTCCGCCGCCGTCGCCAACTCAAGGGTGATCTCAAATTGCGCCTCTTTATCCCGGGTGCGAAGCAATACCGAATTAAGGGCGTCGCGCAGCGCCTCAAATCGCCGATGCTCAGTGAGCAAGCGGACGAGCTTGCCGCGCACCTCGCCGTCGCCGGGCTCTGCATCGAGCACCTGCCGATATAGTTGCTGGGCCTGATCGACCTCGCCGAGTGCCGCGTACAGGTCGGCCAGGCGAGCCAATAGATCCAATTCGAATTCGGTCTCAGTCCCCGGACCATCTAAGAGATCGCCATATAGCTCAATGAGCTCCTCGGGCCGCCCGGCGCGGCGAAGATAATCCTCCAGCCATTCCAGCGCCGCCTTATCATCGGGACATACCTCCAGAACCCGACGAGTATGACTGGCCGCCGCCGCCGGACGCTGGCGGCGCTCGTAAATCGCCGCCAGATGTCGATGGGCCACCGCCAACTCGCCTTTCCACAGCGAAGCCTCGTCATCGGCTCCCTGTGGCGACTCTCCGGCGAAGCGCTCCAATAGGCCCACCGCCTCGCTCCAATAGCCGGTGGCCTCGTCGTCTCGAGACAGCTCCTCGCACATCTCGGCAGCGCGCCGCAGCCGGCGCGCCCGCTGCACGGGGAGATCTTCATTATCCTCGCTCGACGCCTGCAGCGAGCGCCGAAAACCGAGCAACGCCTGCCGCGGATCGTCGAGTTCCTCGTACCACAACTCGCCGACCCGATAATGAAGCTCTCCGGCCAGCTCCGGCCTTCCCTGCACCTCCGCATTTCGCGCCGCCGATCCGAATGCCTTGAGCGCCCGCAAGGGCTCTCCACCCAGGATATAACTCTCGCCCAGCGCGTGCAGAGCATCGAGCTCTTTGGCGTCCAGACGCAGCACCTTCTCCAGATACATCCGCGCCTCCGCCAGATCGCCCTGCCGGTCCATTAAATGGCGCGCCAGCTCCAGATAGGTCTTCTTCAGCGTCTCCCGCTCGGTATAAACGCCAGTCAGTCTTTTGAGGATCTCCTCCAGGCGCGCCGGCTCGCTGAGCTTTTCATAGATTTTTCTCAGGGCCTCTAAGACTGCCCGGTGTCTGGGATCGCGCTTTAATACCTGGCGAAGCCGACCGGCTGCTTGCTCCGGATCGTCGTCGGCCAGCCGCTTCGATATAGCCAGCTCACATAAAATCCAATCCCGGGTCTGCTGGCGGTTTTGAAGCTCCTCGGAGAGCGCATCGTAGGCATCGTTGACCTCCTCGGCGCGGCGCCGGGCAATCGCCAGATTGGGCGCCGCCACCAGGCCCTGCAGATCCCGGGGATCTTCGGCCATCAGCTCGCGCCGAATCGACTCTGCCTCCGCCAGATTCCCCGGCGAGCCCTCGCAAATCAGACAATCCAGCAATCGCGCCACCAGCGCCGGATGCAATCCGTAGACGTCGCGATAATTCGACAATAGTGACAGGGCCTGCCGCATCTGCCCGTCGAATAGCGCCCGGTCGGCGTGAGAAAATAACTCCTTGGCCTCGTACGCCGCCAGCGCCTTTGCCCCCTCCTCGGAAGTCGCCAGCTCGAACTCCGCGCCCCGCGTCGACGCCCCGGACTGCGGATCGTCGTCCACGGCGCGAATCGTCAGCACCCCGGGCCGCACCCGGGCGCTCTCCAGCACCACGCCCGACAAATTCGGCAACTTCCAGCCCACCTTCGGAAATAAATGCAGCAATAAAAGCTTCAACGGCCGAAAACGCACGATATCGCCGGCGATCCCCACCGTAAAACTGCTGCCGCGCCCCGGCGAGCGGAGCACCGGCGTATTGAGCAGCCCCGTCACTAATTCATTGACCACCAGACGCGCCGGATAGGGAAGCGGCCCGTAGGCTCGATAATCGTATAGCGACAGGTGTAATTCGTCGGCCCGCGCCGGCTCCGGTGGAATTAAGGCGGCCCGAAAGCTCAGATAGGTCTGGGCCCCGAAACTGCTGACTTTGACGCTGACGTGGGCGGCGTCCTCTAAAAATCGAATCTGCAGATCCTCAAATCCCTCCAACTGCGAGGCCGCCTCCACCAGCTTATCGCCAAGTCCCACCTCGGAGATCGCCACCTCCACCTCTCGGACCAGACACCGGGTGTGGCGAAAACGCTCAAGCCCGCCCCGGGCGTCGAAGGGAAATTGAAGATCCGGGATCTCCATGCGCAGCGTCTCCAGAGCGATCCAATCGCTGAGACGCTGGCGTTGTGCCCACAGATAGCCACGACCGAACATGAAATCCAGGCTCAGTCCCAGGGGGTTTTGTGGCTCCTGCTTCGGTGCTTCCATGGACGACTTTCTCGAGGTCTGGGGTCATCGAGCCACGAAAGGAGCCGGTGGGGACTCACATTCGCGCTCGCCGAAGGGCGGCGCCGGCCTCGGCAAGCAGCGCTCGATCGCCGCGCTCCCGCGCGAGAGCGGCGATTTCCATCCAGGCCATCCGCCGCAGCCCCGATGGTACATCGGATTCGGTGATTTGACCAAAAATCGTCAGCGCCGCCGCCTGATGACCCCGCACCACTTCACAGCGAGCACGGGCCATCAGCGCCATCGTATCGAAGGGCTCTTCGCAATATCGGGCGGCGCGCCGAAAGTGGCGCCACGCCGCGTCCACATCACCTTGCTGAAGCTGGCGAAGACCGCAAATAAAGAGTCTGCGATCGTCGTCTACATCCTCCCATC
>SKQC01000341.1 GCA_007119175.1 Myxococcales bacterium
CAGCGTCGCCGTGGATGACCAACTCCAACACCCGAACTCGCGCCGATCGCAGGCTGACCTGGGGGCGGTCGACGTCGTCGGGAAAGGTGTTGATTCCGTCTACGGAGGCCTGGATTTCATTCATCACCAATTCTTCATTGGCCCCCCCCACGACTTCCACGGTCACTCGCCCCCCTCCTTCACGGGCGATGGAATGCATATTGTCGACGCCGGGGATATTCTGAATGGCCTCTTCGACGGGGCGAATCATCGCCCGCTCCACGTCTTCGGGAGCGGCCCCGGAGTAGCTTACGTTGATGCGAATTTCGTGGAGTTGATGGTCCGGAAAGACTTCCTGGCGGATCTCCTGAGTCATGATCAGGCCGCCGGCCAAAAAGATGATCATCAGCAGGTTCGCCGCAACCGGATGGCTGGCCATAAACGCCAGCGCACCGCCCGCGAATGGGCGCTCATTGGCGGCGAGCGCATTGTCGCCTTCGTCGAGGCTCACGACCCGCCTCCGTCTTCGTTCTCTTCATCGCCCTCGGTTTGCTGTTCCTCTACGCGAAGTGGCATCCCCTCCACGGGAGCGGAGAGGCGACTGATGACGACTCGCTCCCCGTGCGAGAGGTTGTCGCTGATGGCGACATTCTCCGAATCTCGCCAGGCGATTTCGACCTCTCGGATCTCCAGGACGTCATCGGAATTGGCGACATAAACGCGGTCTTCTCCGTGCACGGCCAGTCTGGGCAATTCGATGACGTCCTGAGCCTGGGCGCCCTCCAATTCAACGGGGACAAAGGAGTCGAGCAAAAGCGGTGCCTGGCGAAGGGCCGGAGTATCCGGTTCTGCCTGTTCGCCTTCCTCGCCGGATAGCGAGAAGGGATCTTCGACCCCAACCAATACGCGCGCTGTGCGGCCCGCCGGGTCCAGATCGCCGAGCAAGCGCAGGATACGACCTTCGTGCATGACCGTATTATCTCCCGATTGCTGATAGACGAAGGTTCGCGAGCCTTCGTCGCCGTCGCGGCCGGGAATGGCCAGCCGGTCCAGAGCGCTGAGGGGAACCGATGCCTGGACCCAGAACTCGTCGAGGGCCACCAGGGTCGCCGCCTCCGTGCTGGGCGTGATCAGTTCTCCGGGCTCGATAGCTGCTTCCTGCACAAGTCCGGTAAAGGGGGCTCGCAGGCGAGTACGTTCCAGATCGTGGCGCGCCTGGGCGAGTTTGTGTTCGGCGCGGTCGATCTCCAATTCCGCCTGTTTTTGTTGCGGCTTTCGAAGCGCCAGTGGCGGCGGTTCCTCATCTTCGGAGCCGAATTGCTCCCATTCCTGCTCGGCGACCACCTGGCGGCCTTTTTCCATCTCCAGGTCCGCTCTTGCCAACTCCACCTCGGTCTCTGCTTCCTGCACGGCCAATTCGTAATCCCGTGATTCGATCTCGAGGAGAGTCTCTCCCTGCTGGACGACGCCACCGGCCACCAGCCCCGGATGTCGCCTGGCGACGCGCCCCGAGACTTCGGGGCGTACCGTGACGCGCCGGGCCGGTACTACCGTCCCCTGGGCCTCGATTCGGGGGCTGGTCAGGCGCCGTTCGGCGTGCATCACGGTCACCAACTCCGCGCTGGCGATGGCCTCGGTTCGATCTGCTTCCGATTGTGTCAGATACAGACCCAGTCCAATCAGAACCCCCACGAAGACGACGCTGATGGCACCGATGGTGTTGATTAATTTGAGCTGTGTTCCCTTCATGAGCCGTCCTCATCTGCTGATGGTGATGGCCAATACCCGCCGGAGGCTCGGCATAATTGAATGCGCTGCGACAGCAATACGCGGCGGTTGTCCAACTCCGCCGACTCCAGGGCCTGCACGCTCTGCAGGGCCGTGAGGACCCGTAGATAATCCAGTATCCCCGCCCGGTATTGAACCCGGGCCAATTCCAGTGCTTCCTGAGCGGCGGCGAGTTGCTTTTGTTGAATTCTCGAGATTTCGTACAACGCCTGCCCGCGAGCCATAGTATCCTCAACTTCCCGAATGGCGTCGAGGAGCACCGACGAGAAAGTCAAAAGTTGGCGTTGCTTGACGGCTGCTTCTTCCTCGATTCGCCCCTGGGTACGGCCCCCGTCCCACAATGTCTGCGAGAATGCTCCGGCGACGGAGGAGAAGAGAAAATCAAAGAGCTCCGTGACGTTCATCGCCTGCAGCGAAAGGCTCGCCGACAGGTGAAGGCGCGGCAGGCGCTCCGCCAGGGCGGCGTCGATGCGCTCGTCGGCGGCGATGACGCGCAGCCGGGCGGCAAATACATCGGGACGCCGTTCCAGAAGATCGCCGGGTAAAAAATCGGCCACCGGTGGAAGAACCTCGGGAAGGGTCTGCGCCGATGCCGCTTCTACCTCTCCTGGTGGTTGGCCCATGAGCACAGCGAGGCCATTGAGGGCCAGTCGCTCATCCAATTCGGCGGCCCGGTGCAGCTCGCGCAGCTCTTCGATCCTCTGTTGCTGCTGGACGACATCGATGGCGTTGGCCATCCCCTGGGCATGACGCACCTTGGTGAGCTCCAAAAATGTGGTCGCCACCTCGATCTGGTCATCGACGAGACGGATTTCGGAGCGAATGCGCGCCAATTCGTAATATTGCTCGGCAGTCTCTGCTGCGAGTGCGATTCTCAGTGCCATCAGATCGCTTTCGGCGGCCACCAACTCCGTCTCCGAGGCCGAGATCTCGGAGGCGATACGCCCCCACAGATCGACCTCGTAGGAGGCCGGCACCGAGATCTCATAACCCTCTTCCCAACCGTCGGGACCGTGTTCGACTTCTGCCATACCCTGCAGCGAGACCTGGGGGTGGCGCCGGGAGCGACTCTGGGCGAGCAGTGCCCGGGCCTCTTCGATGCGCGTCTTGGCCACCCGCAGATCGAGGTTGTGCTCCAGAACAATCTCAATGAGCCGCCCCAGCATGGGATCGCCAAATTCTTCGCACCATCCCTCGTCGAAGACCTCGCCGTCCAGATCTTGCTCATGCCAATCTTCGGGAAGCTCAAAGGTCGGCTCTATCTCTTCGACCTCCGTGGTTGTCGCGCAGCCGCCGATGAAGACAGCGATTGCCAAAAATGAGATCGCGCACGCCGTCGCCACCTTATAAGGCACCGCGGTGTGACTTGCTGCTGGTACTGCGAGATTGGCCATGCGGGGCTACGGCAACGGAGATAATGGCAATAAGTCAAAAGCTCTTCATTACTACGGAATGCCCCGCAAAGCATCAAGGTGAGCCGAAGTTTAGCTCCACCGTCTTTTCCTCGCCCGGCAATTACGGTTTACGGCGCGAAGGCCCCTGTCTATCATCGCCGACGAAAGTAGTGATGAGTGACTCTGGCCGGGCTATATTATCCGATGAAAGACTTTGTCCATCTGCACCTGCATACCCACTACAGCCTGCTCGACGGGGCGATTCGCGTCCCCGATCTGATGGGACGGCTCGACGAGCTGGGCATGCAAGCCGTGGCCATGACGGACCACGGCAATATGTACGGCGCCGTCGACTTCCAGCAGGCAGCTCAGAAGGCGGGCATCAAATCCATCGTCGGCTGCGAGATGTATATGTGCGACTCAGCCTTTGACGAGGAGCAGATCTCAAGCGAAGTCTTTCATCTGACTATGCTTGCCGAGAGTCTGGAGGGATATAAAAACCTGATGTATCTCAACTCCATGGGGTGGTTAAAGGGCTACGATGAGCGCCGCGGGATCCCTCGGATCGACTTCGATCTTTTTGCCGAACACCACCAGGGGATCATCTGTTTATCCGGGGATCTGGGCGGCGAGATCAATCAGGCGATCCTCGCCGACGACCGCCAGCGCGCCGTGGAAGTGGCGACGAAATACCGCGACCTTTTAGGCCCGGATCACTACTACCTGGAGGTGATGCAAAACGCCCTCCCCGAGCAGCAAAAATGCACGGCCACCCTCGTCGAATTGAGCGACGAGCTGGGCATCGAATTGGTGGCCACCAACGACTGCCACTACGTGCGCCGCGAGGACGCCCGGGCCCACGCCGTGTTGATGTGCATCCAGCTCGGCAAGACGGCCGACGTCGATCGCATGATGGAGCACGGCGTCGACCAGCTCTACGTGCGCAGTGCAGAGGAGATGTGGGAGGCCTTCTCGCATATCCCCGAGGCCTGTGAGAATACGCTCAAAATTGCCGAGATGTGCGATCTGGAGATCCCGCTGGGAGAGATTTATCTGCCCCGCTACGACGTTCCACAGGATTTTATCGATAAGCGAGGGATCGACGACCCCACGGAGGTCATCGACCAGTATTTCGAATATGTCGCCCAACAGGGACTCGAGGATCGCTTCGAGGAATTCGATGCCCTTGGTCAGCAATACGACCGCCAGGTCTACGAGGAGAGACTCCGCGAGGAGATCGAAATCATCCGACAGATGGGATTTCCCGGCTATTTTCTCATCGTCTGGGATTTTATCGACTGGTCTCATGAGCAGTCGATTCCGGTCGGTCCCGGACGTGGGTCCGGCGCCGGCAGTCTGGTCGCTTATTCGATGCGGATCACCGACATCGATCCCATGCCCTACGACCTGCTCTTTGAGCGGTTTTTAAACCCGGAGCGGGTCTCCATGCCCGACTTCGACATCGATTTTTGCATGAATCGCCGCGGTGAGGTCATCGACTACGTCACCGAAAAATACGGGGCCGACAACGTCGGTCAGATCATCACCTACGGGCAGATGAAAGCCCGGGCCTGCATCAAAGACGTCGGGCGGGCTCTCGATTTTAGTTTCGGCGAGACCAACCGCATCGCCAAGTTGGTGCCCGACGAGCTGGGGATTACCCTCGACGAGGCGCTCTCGCAGGAAAAGCGCCTTCGCACCATGTGCGATGAAGACGACAAGGTCGATACGCTCTTCGATATCGCTCTGTCTTTAGAGAATCTGAATCGACAGGCCGGAATTCACGCCGCCGGCCTGGTGATCGCCGACGATCCACTGTGGGAATATGTCCCGATTTGTCGCGGCGCCAACGGCGAGATCGTCACTCAATATGCGAAAAACGAAGTCGAAGACGCCGGATTGGTCAAATTCGACTTTCTGGGCCTCAAAACTCTGACCGTCATCGACGACGCCGTGCGGCTGGTCAATCAGCAGCGCGATCGGCGCGACGAAGCGCCCTTCGATCTGCAGTCCATCGCCCTCGACGACCCGGACGTCTTCGAGCTGATCTCCGCCGGAAATACGACCGGTGTATTTCAGCTCGAATCGTCGGGCTTTCAGGAATTGCTCAAGAAACTAAAACCCAATGCCTTCGAAGATATCGTCGCCGCCGTCGCCCTGTATCGGCCCGGACCACTGGGCAGTGGCATGGTCGACGACTTCATCGATCGCAAACACGGCCGCAAAGAGGTCGAATATCCCCACCCCTGGCTGGAGGAGATCTTAGAGCCCACCTACGGGGTCATGGTCTATCAGGAGCAGGTCATGAAGACCGCTCAGATCATGGCCGGTTATACGCTGGGTGGCGCCGATTTATTGCGCCGGGCGATGGGCAAAAAGAAAGCCTCCGTGATGGAGGAGCAAAAGCAGATCTTCGTTGACGGCGCCGTCGAAAAGGACGTCGACGAGCGCACGGCCACCGAGATCTTCGATCTGATGGCCTATTTTGC
>SKQC01000349.1 GCA_007119175.1 Myxococcales bacterium
CTTCGAGCCAGGCTGCACCCATGACGCCTGTCACGCCGGCGAGCAGGGAATTGCCGGACTTGGATTCGGCGATGCCGAGTCGGCCTACGAGCAATTGGTGGGCGCCGATCCGATCAACGGTCCCGCCCGGGCCGACGGGCTGGTCCGGGTTGCCGAAGGAGATCTGGAAAATTCGTTTTTGTGGACAAAGCTCAACGACGATCAAGAGCGCTTGTCGTCGATGGGCTATGGGGCGGCGATGCCCATGGGCACCTCGACGGAGCCCGGCGAAAAGAGCATGGCGGCGATCCGAGACTGGATCGAGGGCGGCGCTCCCTTTGAGGGCGTCGGATTTGAGGCCGATTTCGACGATGTACAGGATTTTGAAAATTATGTTCCCTGCGATGCTGAAGATGAACAGGGATTGCGAGACTGTCTGGGGCCGGAGCCCGATCCGGACGAGTTCTTGCGGCTGTACAGCCCGAAATTGGTGATCCCGCCCAATTCGGACACCACGGTCTGTAGCTATCTCGACTTTCACGCCCCGCAGGATATCGAGTTAACGGCCACGCGTGGCCAGCAGATGACAGGCGGCCATCATATCGCCGTATTCGTGGCCAACGCTCCGCAGACTGATTTCGAGCCCAGCCCGTGCAGCGACGAAGATATGATGAATTATCGCTACGTCGCCGGTGCCGGCGGCGGTGGCGGCCTCGATACGGAGATGCCAGACGGGGTGGCGCTCAGAGTGCAGGAGGGCCAGCAGGTAGTCATCCAATCGCATTATATCAACACCTCCGACGAGGAGGCGGTGGTGATGGATGCCGTAGATCTGGAATATGCGACGAGCGACGACCACGTCATCGCCGACCCATTTGCCATGATCGACAGCGATTTTGAGGTTCCGGCCGGCGACGACAGCTACGAACGGGTCTCAGAATGTACAGCCCATCAGCCGATGCAGATTTATATGCTGCTCGGTCATACCCATGAATTTGGCACGCTCTTCGAATTCGAATTACTCGCCGGCGATGCCCCCCCGGAGCTATTATATCACGGGGTCGACGGCCGGCTTTTGCGAAATAATCCGGAGATCAAGATCTACGACCCGCCCCTGGAGATCGACGAGGGAGATACGTTTCGAATGACCTGTGGGTGGGACAATACGACCGACGAGCCATTGGGCTGGCCCACAGAGATGTGCGTGGCACTGATGTATTACGGCCCCGGCGACGGCTGGCTGACCTGCGAGGCCGATCAGGAATACCCGACAGCATTGGGGGGCGATCCCGACGCCGAAGGCTGCGCCGATCCGGGCGACCAGGGCAACGACCTCGGCGTGGGCCTTTACTGCACCGACGGGGGGACGCAATGCCATGGCAACGAGGAGTCGACCCTCTGTCTGGCCGGCTTTGATGCGTCCTCGAATTTCTGCAGTTTTCTGGGATGCGAAAATGACGGCGAATGCGGCGATGGCGCGGTCTGCGTCGACGACGAGGGACCGGGCAGCGCCTGCGTGCCGAATAAGTGTTTTGATTGATCGCAGCCCCCACTAAACGAGAAACGATTTGGTGGCTCGATACCATGAAAACGCCCCGGCGCGAGATTACTCGCCGGGGCGTCGTCATTGAGTAGGCGTGGGGGCCGAAATTAGCCGGAGCAGGCGTAGCTGCGGGTAATATGGGTCGTGCGTGTCCCGAATTCCTCGATCTCCTCGAGGATGCGGCCCTGGTCGTCGCGGATAAAGCGTGTCTCCTGGTTGAGCTCGCCGTCATCGCCTGGGTCGACGGCTTTGCGAACCAGATTGCCCTGCTCATCGTACTCCCAGAGCGTTCGATTGCGGTGCGTGGTTTGGGCTCCGATGGTCTCCTGGAGCTCCTCGACGGGGCCGTGCTCTGAAAATTCGGTGTGAGTCTCTTGAACGCCAACATCTTCGTTGGCCGGGATATCGGCGGCGTAGATCTGGCGATCTAAATCATCGAATCCTCGCTCGTAGCTGCGGCTGGCAGTGGGCTCGCCGACAGGCGCCTCAAAGAGCTCTGCAGGAGAAGGGTTGGGGCCGGTGACCGGCCAATATCCGGTGTCGTGGACTTCTGGTAATAAGTGAAGACCAGTGGCGTGGCCGGCCTCGTCGAAGTCCCATTTCTGCACCGAGACGACCTGGTCGCCGCGCAACCTTTCGCGACGCTGAAGCCGACCGTTCTCATCGCGCTCAAAATGCAACTCGGCATGTGCTTCATCGCCGTCTCGGGCCACCGAGAGCCGATCGCGGTTCAGACCGGATTCATCAAAGCTCCTCGCCCGTTGGACAGCGACCGAATCACCGTCGAGATCGGTGAAGTCAAATTCCTCACCGATCATCCGCCCCGACTCATCGTAGGTGAGCCGATATTGACTGTCGATTTCGTTGGGGTAAATCGACGGCCAGCTACTGCCAATGCCGAGGTGTCCGAACCAGGAGTTGTCGCCGTAAAAATAGGCGTACCCGCCGAAGTGATAGGCAAATCCGATGCCCTGGGGGTTTTGTTCACCATCGGTCCAGGCCAGATGATATGAGGCCTCGTCGTCGGGGTAGCCATGGCCGAGAGAGGTCGGCAATCGATAGCATTCATCACCGGCCGCAACCTGAAGGTGGGCGTTGGCATTGACCCATGGGTTGTCGAGATCGCCATTTCCGAAATGAAACATATCGGAGGTATCGACAGCATAGCTATCATGGCCGCTGACTCTGGAGGCGTAACCAAAGGAATCGAGTTCGCCATCGATACCGCGGGGATCAACGGCGATATCGCGGGCGACGAGGCGGTCGCCATCGAATTCAAAGCTCTGGCGCTCCACGGCCACATCGCCAATAAGACGCTCCACGCCGACGGGATTGCCTTTTGAATAACTCCACAGCGATCGGGCCAGCGGCTCGTCATCGCGCTCTTTGATGACCTCGGTTAGCCGATCGAGATCGTCGTATTTCCAGACAAAATGCACGGACGTTTCGTTTCCGTGGCGCATCGACTCCTGGACCCGCTCTACGAGCCGGTCGCCGTCCCACGTCTGGTGTATCTGGTCGCTGTTGACCACTTCGACAGTGCCGAAAGAATACTCCAATCGCTCCCTGTGGTACTCGACGAGCTGCTCCCGTTCGTCGAATTCCCACCGCTTATTATTTTCGTAGGTCGCCCCGGAGTATCGGTTGCGTTGGTAGGTCTCAACCGATTGAAGGCGCTGTAAGATGGAGTCGAATTCGAATTCGGCATGCGCGACGAGCTGACTTCCCTCGTATTCGGAGCGCTCCAGGATATTGCCGTTCCACTCCCAGGAAACGACTTCCTGGGGCGACTCGCTGATATCGACCTCGTATTCCAGGGGGCATTCATCGAGAAAGACGTCGTCCGGGATCTCCGGAATATCGGCGCCGTCGGTGGCGACGGCCTGCGGCTGGCAGGGAGCAAGTGGTTGGGCGATCTCGCCGGGTTCCTCGTCATTTTGGGACTGCTCGCCCCCCTCGGGCTCCTCGCCCTGTTCGGCGGGGGGATGATTGTCATCGTCAATCCACCAGGGGTCGTCGCAGTCGAGGCAGATGATGTCATCGTCTGCCCCTTCGCCGCCATCATCGAAATTGCCACAGGCCATCGCCAGTGCTGCCGCCGCCAGGGTCAGTAAAATCCATCCGGTATTGATCTTCATTTTTAATCTCCTTCGGTGAAGTGGTCATCGCTTCAATCGCTTTGTTGCTGCACATTCAGCAAGGTAGTGAAGGGGGCGGCCAAATTAAATTTGAATGATCTTTATTGTTCATTTAGTTTTCGTTAACGATCTACAGTGTCGCAAAAAAAGAGTTCCTCATGAGCAATCGACCGAATCTGCGCGATATCTGGAATTGGCTGCCCGCCTTCCGGGCCGTGGCGGAAACAGAGCATCTGCCGTCGGCGGCAAAGCGGCTGCATATTACGCCGGCGGCCATCTCGCGCACTCTGGGACTTCTCGAAGATCGGCTGGGCCAGAAGCTATTTAATCGCACCGGGAAAAGGCTGGTGCTCAACGGAAACGGTCGAACCCTTCTGGCGGCAGTGGCGGAGGCGATGGCCGGCGTGGAGCGGGGCCTCGATACGCTGGAAGAAGATCCGTTCCACGGACCTATTCGCCTGTCGGCGGTAGGGGTGTTGACGAACCACTACGTATTGCCGGCGCTTTTGAAATTAAAGAGGGATCATCCGCAACTGGAGCCACAGCTTCGGATCTGCGGAACCCGGGATGCAGCGGAGTTGCTATTGAGAGGGGAAATCGAGGCGGCCTTTATCTATGAGCCGATGACTCTGGAGGGAATCCACGTCGATCAGATGGGAACATCGCCGTCATCGGTATATTGCGGTCCGGGCCATCCGCTCTTCGATGAGGCGGAGGTGACAAAAGAAAAGATGCTGGAGCATTCGTTTTCCGTGCCCCACGTCGGTGATACGGGGCAGGTCGTCGACGGGTGGCCCTCTGATGTGGAGCGCCAGGTGGGGATGCGGATTAAATTATTGACCAGCAATCTCGAGATCTGTTTGAGCGGTCAATTTTTGACGGTTCTGCCCGACGTCACGGCCATGCCCTATGTGGAGTCCGGCCAGATGCGGCGACTGGGCTTCGATATAGTACCGGCGGCGCGACTCTTTGCGGTTCGGCGAAATACAAAAGACGGCGAGCACCGAGCGCGGGGAGTCATTGAGGCGGTGCGCCGGCGGGTGCAGAGATTGGAGGCGAAGGTCACACAGTTTCGCCAAGGGTCGGCGAGTTGCGGGGAGGAGCGAGGTGGTTAGGTTTTAAGATTCACCTTATACACCTCAGCAGCTTTATGGAGGAAGCCGATGGCCGTGACGCCGGAGTCGTTTCGCCGCAGTCCCCGTATGCTCGCCGCGTTGATGATCTGGAGTGCTGTAGTGGCCGTGGTGTTATTATTTTATCTAATGGGATGACTCCACGAGGGCCCGGGCGGCATCGAGCAATTCCTCGGGCTTTCGATGAGTGAGGCTGAGCAATTCGACGTGGGCGTAGCGGATAATAGCCTCGGCATCGATCAAAAAATTGGCCCGGTGGGCACCGCCACCGGATAGCAATCCGGCTCCTCCGTATTGATCGATGACCTGGTAGTCTGGATCGGCAAGGAGAGTAAAGGGGAGGCGTTTTTCGCTTCGAAACCGGGCGTGGCGCTCCACGGGATCGCTGCTGATGCCGACGATGCGAACACCCACATCGCGAAAGTCGGCATAGCGATCGCGATAGCTGCATAACTGCCGGGTGCAGACCGGTGTAAAATCACCGGGATAAAATACCAGCATGATCGGATCATCGTTGAGAGCGTCGACGAGCCGAAAGCTATCCCCGTTTTCATCGGGGAGGGTAAAATCAGGGGCCTCGTCGCCCTCGGAGAGCTGAGATATCATGGCCAATAAAGGGGTCGATGGTTTGTCTGAATGGCATCGGTGATTACAACGAGTCGGCTGGCAAGCAAAGTAGATACCCGTCGCCAACCCCAGATATTCCTGCCAGGAGCTCACGATGGCCCGCAATCGCCTACCTGATACTAAAACCGTACCGATTCCTGAGATTCCCGTCGAGTCACGGCTGAAGTTAAATCCCACCAGCACCGCCGTGGTCGTCATCGATATGCAAAATGATTTC
>SKQC01000007.1 GCA_007119175.1 Myxococcales bacterium
ACATCATCATCGACAACCAGGTCGGTGTCCCTTTATACGTTCAGGAATCCGTCAGCGACGATCCGGGACCGATGTGGGTAAACCTGTATAATCAGGCCAATGAAGAAGTCGCGCTGTCGCCTAATTGCATGCCCGAAAATTGTGCCGACGGCACCGACTTCGACTGCGATGAAGACCTGACTCCGGAAGCGGTGCAGATCGCCGACGGAGATTTCCACATCTTTCCCTGGGACGGCATCTACTATCAGGAAGATACTACCGAGGAATGTACGGAGGTCGTGGAATTGGCCGATGAGAACTTCAACGTCGAACTCTGCTTTTCACAGGGCGAACAAGACGGCATCATCGATGAACCGACCACGCAATGCGATATGCTTCCGGAGACGATAAACCCGAATCAGCCCGCCCAATTCGGGGTCGTCATCGAGCCTGAGCAATAATTGATCGCATCGAGCACACCTCTTCGCGGGGGCCTTTCGAGGCCCCCCGTACTTTTTTCGCGCCCAGCCTGGCCGCCTTAAGCGCTTACTGCAGGCTATATGCCTATGCGCTGGCCTTTTTTTTCGTTGCGGGTTATTCAAGTATTAGTGACTCCACAGCGCTTAACTCTGCTATAGCAGCGCTTCTGCGCGCGCTCAATAACTCGATTATCGCCTATTTGGGAGATGCTCCGATGAGTAAAGAGGACAAAAGCCCAGGTAAGACACAGGAGTCCTCGGCAGAAGACAAACCCAAAAAGCGGCGAATCACCCAGCAGCCCGCCCGTGCACATCGGGCCACGAAACCGGGACCTCCGCTGGAGCACCTTCGTCAAAAAGCCCAGAATGCAAATGTCGGCGGCGATCCGCCCCCGATCCCGAGGCGCCAGACCCCGGTCCATCACGAGGCCGAAGCTGTGCCACCGTCGCCACAATCCGAGCCTCAAGACCAGGCATCGAAGCCCCCGACCAGCGGCGACAAGAGCTCAAATAACCGCACAACGCTCATTATCGCCTCCATCGTCGGCCTTCTCGCGGTCGGCTCCTGCTGTGCCGCGACAGGCATCATCGCTCTGTGGCTTTCTATCGCCTGATGCGCCGCCATCTGAGCCGTCATACCGTGGGATCCTATGTCCAACTCAACTCGCTCAACTCACTCAACTCACATCGCTCGCTATCTGCTCCTCACCGCGCTGGTCATTGGCCTCGCCACACCGGCAAGCGTTGCCGCTGAGCCGGTGCAGGTCACAGAAGAGCAACAATCGGCCCTCGGGTGGTGGAGCCCCTGGTATATCGCCGATTACGCGCTGATCGGCGCCGGCATTACCGGCTATGTCATCGGCGGCGATACGGCGGCCCGCGACGACGCCCTGATCGGCCCGGTGTATGACCCCGACAACCCGGCCAGCATCTTCGACGCCGATGCGGTCAGCGCTGTGTATCGCGAAGAAGGCGACGGCGAGATGGTCCCCACCGTCTGGATTCACCGGCTGATCGGCGCCGGAGCGACCTTTATAGCCGGGATGGAAGCGCTCCGCTGGAACCGCGGCGAGGGCTCGATGCAGGGACTGCACGACGCCTTTGTGGGCTATGCCGAAACGGTGGCTCTGACAGCGGGCGTCACAGAGACATTCAAACCGATGGTGGGCCGGCTTCGCCCCGACTTTGCCGACCGGGCGCGACGCCACCACTGCTCAATGGACGACGCCGCCGATCTGGGCGAGTTATGTGACGGATATCGAGACCGACCGCTATCAGACGATCGACAGGAAGCCGAAGAATTATTGGAGGATGGGCGTCGAAGCTTCATCTCCGGACATTCCTCCCATTCCTTTAATTTACTGGGTTATACGGCACTGCTCGTCGGCGGCCACTATGTGTGGGGAGACAACGCCACCGGCCAGAGTCGATCCGTGGGCTTTTTGGCCCAGAGCGCCATGATGGGAGGTGCGCTGTATATTACGGCGTCTCGCGTCGCCGACAGGCGCCACCACCGCAGCGACGTCCTCGCCGGATCTGTCGTCGGCCTGGGAATCGCTAATTTTTCGTATTGGCGGCGTTTCGACCGCGACGGGAATCTACGAAATGCCGAGCGCCGGAGGACAGATTTGTCCTTCCGGCGCTCGGCGGAATTTACGGGGCTGACGGTCGCTGTTCAATATTGACCATCAGCGCTGTGGTCTTCAGGGAAGCAAAAAGTCGAATTCCATGTAGACCGAGCCGGGATCGGCGGGCAACTCCAGAAAGTCGTTGAACAGCGCGCCGAAATCTTCTTGAAAGCCCATCATGTCGATATCACCACAGGAAGATCCGCCGGGATCGTCGTTGCCATACGAGCCCTCTGAGAAACGATCGACATCAAAATTGTTGTCGACGTTCACGAAAAAGCGATCGACGGCGTCATAGGGTTCGCCACTTACATCATTGGGACCGCTTTCACCGGTCGTCATTCGAAGCTCGAGGGGGTCGTGCAGATAGTCTCCGATCTGCAGCCCATCGGTATCTTCTGTCGGATTGGCAATATCGCCACCCCAGCTTCGGACCATCTGACAATCCATATGTCCCTCACGGGCACCGATATCGACGTCCATAAAGGCCGAATGCACGGTGGCGCCGAATAGGAGCCGGACGTCGAAATCGACGTTCATCGAACCGTCCGTAAAGTCGACACTGCCGCCGATGTCATCAAAGAGCCAGTCCAGATCGGCCTCGACACCGTCGATAAAATCCCCCATTCCCCCGGCGTCGAAGTCCTCAACAAAGATCGTGATATCCGGGAAGAGAATATCGGCGACGGTCACATCGAACTCACCCGTGGCGAGATCGATTCCGACATTATTGACCTGGAAGCATTCGCCCTCCGGGGTCAGTGTGACTTCGACCCCTTCTTCGTCGACCTCTTCAGGCTCCCAGGAGCCATCGGGCTGCTGCTCGCAGCCGGGCAGCTCCACCTCGAGATCGCCGTCGGGATCGTTGTACTGAAGATCGATCATTCCGCCGTCGATAATCAAATCAGTGGTGCGCAACCAGTCGACCGTCATATCCTGGCTTGCCTCGCCACCGACGAGAATGACGTCGATGCTATTGGCGCCGTATGCTTCGTCGATAGAGTGATTGGGCTCCAGTCCGGGAGCCTGCAAAATGATGGTATAGACGCCGGTATCGACCTCATCGATCTCGTAGGCGCCGCTGTCGTCGGCGAAGCCGCTCGCCACCTCGTCGCCCGAATCAGCATCGATGAGAACCACCTCGACATCCTCCATTCCCTCATTGGTTTCTACGTCAACGACGGTGCCGCTCAACGTGGCCTCGCCGTCGGGATCGATCACACCAATCTGAGCGGAATCAATATCATCGTCGCTCATCACTTCCGCCGTATAAATCCCGGCGTCATCGGCGCTCGTCGGCCATTCGAAGCTCAGCTCCTGGACTTCCTCGCCGTCGAGCTCCAGGTCCTCTTCGATGCCCTCCTGATCGCCGTCAATCTCAAGGACGATATTCTGAGTGCCCGTCGTGTCTCCGCGGTTATCGACCTCCACGACGATGGTCACCGGATCGCCCTCGTCGACGACCAGATCGCTTTCTTCTTCGTCGATGCTCACGGCGAATAAGGCAATACCCGTGGGCCGATCGACGGTGATCTCCGCAGTATCGGAGTCGTCGTCGCTGATGACCGAGGCCGTATAGACTCCCTCCGATCCGGGCGCGGCATCCCAATGAAGGACTACGTCTTCCGTATCACCGATATCTAGCTCGATATCAGTCTCGCTGGCGACGACCATGCCATCGACTTCGAGGACAATATCCTGGATTCCCGTTTCGTCTCCCGTATTCTCAATCTCTGCTTCGATGACGGCCGTCTCGCCCTCTTCGACGTCGAGGACGCTTTCACCCTCGTCAATGGAGACCGAGAAATAGGGCATCGGCAACTCGTCGACGGTCACATCCGCGGTGGCGACATCATCGCTTGAATGGACCTCCACCACATAGTCGCCGGCATCGCCTACCTCTGTATCCCACTCAAAAATCACCGTCTCCGTATCGCCGACGTCGAGTTCGATATTGGCCTCGACCTCCGAGACCTTTCCGGGGACTTCGAAGTTGATATTCTGGGTGCCCGTTTCGTCTCCCGTATTTTCAATCAGGGCATGTACGAAGACCGGATCTCCCTCATCGACGTGGAGTTGGCTCTCCGTCTCGTCGATGGAGACCTCAAAATGCTCGGTCAACGCAAACACCGTAAGGCTCGCCGTGGCGAGATCGTCATCGCTATTTACTTCCGCATTATAGGTTCCCTCCTCGACACCGGTGGTATCCCACTCAAAGGTCATCGTCTCGCTCTCGCCGACATCGAGTTCCAGTCCGGAGACCGAATCGTGGACCGTGCCATCAACCTCAAAATTGATATCTTGAACACCGATGGCATCACCGGAGTTTTCCACCTCTGCTTCGATGACTATCACTCCCCCGATATCGGTCTGCAAGGTGCTTTCGCCGAGGTCGATACTGACGAAGAAAAAGGGCTCGTCTTCCGGGTCGACCTGGCCGGACTCCTCGCAGTCGACGGCGACATCGGAGACGCTGGCACCGTCAATCGTTCCCGAGCCTGCCGAGACCTCGCAGTCATGATCGGTCGGCGTCTGAAGAACGGTCACGTCGTAGCTATCACCGTCCTCGAGTTCGGTTTCAAAGACGAAAAAGCCGTCTTCTTCAACCGCCAGATCGTCGGCCCCGTTATTCTGGAGAATGAGACCGCCGTCATCGACGCCAGTGGCAATTCCGCCGACCTCGAAACCAGCGTCATCGTCGACGTCATCGCCTCCACAACCGACGACAAGTCCGGCCACAGCGAAAAACGCGATGGCACCGAGTAAAATACGAAACCGCGATAAACCGACCAGGGGTGTCGAAACCATGAAAATACCTCGACTTTAGAGTGATAGAACGCCGACCACTTCAGATTCAGTGGCCGCAACGTACTATCTGTCCCATCCAATGTCGAGAAAGTCCCGCAAGCTCAGTCTTGAGGGGGCGGCGATCAGTTTGGCGGACCGAGCTGGACCGCATTTGGCGCGGCATCCGGCAAGGAGAAGCGAGCGAGGCGATGCCAGAGCATCGTCGACGATGCTTCGACACCGCCGGGGTCGATGACAAATCGGCTCCAGCGCAGGGAGTCCAAACTGATTGCCGCTTCAGGGCACCAAAAAGTCGAATTCGCCGAGGACATCGCCGGACTCGGCGGGCAGGCTGGCCATATCATTGAGCGAGTCGGCGATGCTGATGCCGAGGATATCTCCGCAGGATTCACCAGCCGTATCGCTGCCATCAGAGAGGCGATCGATGACCATTTCGTTATCGATGGTCCATACTATTGCCAGATCCCTGTCGTATGGCTCGCCAGCCAATCCATGGGGCCCGCTTTCGCCGGTGGTCAAGCGCATCTCGATGGGGTCGTGCAGATAATCGCCGATCTGCTCATCATTCGTGTCGGGCTGGGGACTGTCGATATCGCCACCCCAGGCGCCGGTCAACTGACAGTCATTCTCACCAATCCGTTCTCCAAAGCTGTCGCTCCCAAAAACATGGTTGGCCGTACCGCCGATCAATATTCGCAGATCGATCTCGGCAAGCGCAGAGCCGTCGCGAAAATCCACCA
>SKQC01000218.1 GCA_007119175.1 Myxococcales bacterium
TGGGTGCCCGCTCCACATTCGGTGGCTTCGTCGGCGACGCACTCACCGTTTTCTTCGGTGGTGTTGGCGCCACAGGTCAGACCTTCTCCGGTCTCGTCGGCGACGCACATGCCGTCTTCGTAGGTCGTGCCTTCGTCACAGAGAGTGCTGGCATCGACACAGTCGCCGTTGGAGACGACCTCGCCGGGTTCACACTGTTCAGTGGGTTCGGCTTCCAGGACACATTCGCCGTCTTCGTTTTCGACGGTGCCCTCGCCACATTCGGCTCCACCACAGCCCGTCAGGGACAGCATGGATACGGCCAACATGGCCAAGCAACTGGTTAACAAATACGTAATACGTCTCATGACTTGATACTCCTCAACTGGGATTTCCGGATTTTATTCCGGTTTTTCTTACTGCTTCTTATGCTGACTTCAGCGATCGTCGTATTAACGAAGACTCTGAGCATTGTCCAGCAGATTCACCTCCGGGGATGATTCTTCAATTTTAGGCCAGTAAATCTATGAGGTAATTACGCAAATCGGCAGCGGCGACGATGTCATCGAGCGATCCCACCGAGCGGGCGCGCTCGATATCGTGGACGGAGTCGAATTCGGCGGCCAGCTCAGATTGGAGATCGGCGCGGATACTGGCGATGCGGGAGCGCTTTTCGGCCGGGTCGTCGATGCTCTGTGCCCGTTGGTAGCGGGGGTCGTCGCGCAGCCGGCGGTCGACCTTTCGGGGAAATACCACGGCCGCCGCCGGTGCGCCGCCGATGACTGAGGCGTAGGTATCTTCTAGAGCGCTGACACGGATATTTTCGTGGAGCGCCCGACTGAAGACGACGAAGGCTCCGCCGTGGTAGCGGGCGATGACGTTAAATAAGATCGGGCCCTCAAAGTTGACGACGGCCCGGGCGATTTCGGCGCCGAATTCGAGCTGGCGCTTGCGCAGCGACTCCGGGGAGCCGTCGAATCCCGATAGATTTGCCAGCACCACCAGGGGATGGACACCACTTGCGGCGTTGATGGAGCGCGCAATTTTTCTCGAGGACTGCGGAAATAGGGTTCCACTCATCCAGGTGTCCGGACCGTCGACCGGGTGTGGCCCCTTCCGGGGAACGGGCCTGGATTCGATGCCGATCATGGTCACCGGATGGCCGCCTAGCTTGCCGAGCCAGGTGACCGCCGATTCGGCGCCTTCGAGTCCACCCCACCGCTCCAGCGGCGCGCTGTCGGAGTCGAGCACTGCCGCCATCACCTTGCGGATGGCAAAGGGGCGCTTTCGGCCCGGGTTATGCTCGTCGTCGAAGACCTCGGCAAGTGTGGCGTAGCCCTCGCCGGGCTCGCCGGGGCTTTCAGTGACGTCCCGGTCGACGGGATCGGTCGTCGACGGTGCGTCGACGGCCTTCGTAAATTCGTAATGTCGAAATAACACCTCGTAGGCGTCGAGCATATGCCTTGCCGAGTACTGAGCCTCGCCGTTGGGCACCATGATCTCCTCGCCGCCCAGGGCTTTATTGGACTCCGCGGAGATCGAACCCGAATACTCAAGCGCTTTTCGGCCGGTCAAGATCATATATCCGCGCCGGGTCATCACCAGCGTGCCCTTGCAGTGCATCAGCATCGTCGCTTCGGCATTCCAATACGATTGGGCACCGACGCAGGGGCCGTCGACGACGATATTGATGATGCCGCCGTCCTGGGTAAATTCGATGATTCGGCGCAATACTCTGGCAGTCCAGTCCAGATTCTCCGTGCCGGAGTCAAAGGCGATGCGGGCGCCGGCGCTGACCGGGACCCACTCCAGTGGCAAGCCGCGCTCGTCGGCCAGATCGAGGGCTGCCATCACCCGCCGACACTCCTCCTCGCCAAGCGAACCCATGGTCTTGGTGGAGTCGCCGATGACGAGTACGCGCTCGCGGCTTTCGCCGCCGATTTCGTTATTCACCGTGCCCACTACCAGGGCGGCTTCGTTTTGGCCCCAGGGCCGGTCGGTGGGAGCGAATTCGCCGTCTGCAAAATCCCATTCTTCAAAAGACCCCACAGGCGGACTCGGCCAGGCGGCGACGGATCTCGACGCTCCCCGGCTGGTACCGGGGCCGCCGGTCAGCCAGTCAACGACCTCGAAGGGATAAAAGCGTCCCCGGCGATGTGCACCGAGCATGCCCCGCTGGTGGTCGGTGAGCCGGGTAAGCGGTAGTGGCTCGGCAAGCAGGCGCACCGACGGCCCCAATCCGGTGGCCGTATCGAGCACCACGCAGTCGACGGGGTCGCTGACCCCTTCGGTAATGACGTCGCCGGTGGCGCAGATGACGACGGCCTCCAGATTCAGATCCAATGTCTGGCCGGCCAGCCGCCGGGCCAGAGAGGACCAGGTTTTCTGGCATGCCTGTATATCGCCGTCGACGCGCAATACGATGCGGTTCCAGCGGCGGCGGTTTTGTCGGTCGCCACTGTGGCGGCGAATGACCGTGGCGGCGTCCAAAAAGGCCCTCTCAAGGCCCGGGATACGCGGTCCATCGTCGCCGGTGACCTGATCGGCGGGGCCGAAGGCGACCTCGACGTAGAGGCGTCGATCGTCGTCGGCATCGTTGGCGTCGATGAAAAATGCGCGCAGATTGACGCCCGGGGCCGTGGCGAGATCCGTATCGAGGAGCGTCGCATCAAAGCCCGATGCCTGTGGGGGCGGGGTATCGAATTCCGGGATTTCGTCGTCGCTTAAGACCTCGGCATGCGATTCGAGAGCGTGGATATAATGCCAGGTCAAAGCGGCCAGATTCCATCGACGCCGGTCGGCAGCCCGGGTGGCAAAGGATTCCAAAAGGGTGCGCGCATCATCGCCGGCCCACGCAAAAGGAGCGCCAAATAACTCGGCGCGCTCCTCGGCAGCCAGCTTGCGGGTCCGGTCGAGCACGGCCTGAAGGGCGGCGGTGGCGATGGCGTCGCCGCCGGAGCGATCGGCGCGAGCCTGAAATAGGCGAACCAGGGCGTTGTCGAGGCGGTCGCCGGGGCGAATATCGCTGATCCCGTGGAGGCTTAAAAAATGCTCCAGCCGGTCGATAAAACGCGCCGACAACGCGTCTTCGTCGAGGCGTCGGCGCCGCAAAAACCAGGCCATCTGCTCGGCAGACGACTCTCTTGCGTCATTGACCGCGTCATCGCCAGGTCCCTTCCAGAATAGACATTCCCGGCTCAAATACTGCGACCAAAGCTGGAGTAATTCGCCGAGCTCCAATGAATCGGGCTCATCGAGCAGGGCGTTTAAGGCGCGCTCCTGAAGCTCCTCGCCGATATCATAGCCCAGAAGGCTGGCGCGCAGGACCTCGGCAACTTCTAAGGATTCCCGGCGATGGGCCGGCAATTCGATGCCAGCCGAATCGTCGGCGTCGCCGTCGTCGTCGGTCTCCGGCGCAATCTCGATCAATACGTCGCCGGCGTCGATGGACTCCGAAGTGCCGACGTGAACCGCCTCGATGGTGCCGGCGATGGGGGCGTCGACGGGAAATTCCATCTTCATCGCCTCCAGGGTGATAAGCCGCTCTCCGGCCTCCACCGATTGTCCAGCCTCGACGTGGATCTGGTTGACCGCCGCTGGAATTCGGGCACAGACATTGCCGTCGGAGACCTTTTCGAAGCGATGGGCCACGCCCTCTACGTCGATATGAACCTGGTCGGAGGACAATACGCGAATCACGCTGTGGCGACGGCCGTCGACGTCCAAGATCATGGCGTTGGAGCCGGCGGAGCGGGCGCGGACCACGGCCTCCCACTCCCCGCTTTTGACTACGTAGGTCATGGGCGCCAGACAGCCCATTTCGACGTCCACCAATTCGCCGTCGACCATATATTTTAGCGCCCGTGGACCGGGGCTTTGAATGCGGCGGGGAAGGCCGGTGAGAGCTTCGCCGAAAAAGAGGCGAAGTTCCTGACGACGGGCTCGTAAGTGGTCGCCGATGGCGGCCGCCGCCAGGGCCACCGGAAGGTGGTCTCGCTCTGCGGGCGGCCGGCGTGTCGGCAGATAGGAGGCCAGCCAGCGCGTGCGCACCGGTCCGGTGTGAAAGGGGCTGTCTTTGACGATTTCCAGCAGTAGCGAGCGGTTCGAAAGCCCGGTCTCCACCCCGCATGACGTATCGTAGAGGGCGGTCTGCATCCGGGCGATGGCATCTTCTCGGTTGACGCCCCAGGTGATGATCTTGGCGACGTTGGAGTCGAATTCCGAGGGGATTTCGTTGCCCTCGGCATAGCCCGTATCGACGCGAATCCAGGGCCCGTCGGGCGGCGAAAATCGAACCAGGGTGCCCGTTCGCGGCGCGAAGTGATCGTCTGGATCTTCGGCGTTGAGTCGGGCCTCGATGGCCACGCCCCGGGCCTCGGGAAAGGGCAATTCGCTTAAGTCGACGCCGCGGGCGACGTCGATCTGAAAGGCCACCAGATCGATGCCGTAGATGGCCTCTGTGACCGTGTGCTCGACCTGAAGACGGGCGTTCATCTCCAGAAAATAAAAGGACTCTCCGTCGGGAAGGAGCAAAAACTCCGCGGTGCCCACACCGACATAATTGCAGGCCGTGGCCAATGTGTGCGCAGAGTGCTGCAGGGTCCAGTCGACGTCGTCGTCGAGCTGCGGGGCCGGGGCCTCTTCGAGCAATTTCTGATTATTTCGCTGCACCGAACAGTCGCGGGTTCCCAACGTCCACACATTGCCGTGGACGTCGGCCAGGACCTGCACCTCGACGTGTCTGGCGTCGGCGACGAAGCGCTCGATAAAAAGCTCCGGGTTGCCGCTGGTGGCCATGGCTTCGGCCGCCGCCGACTCAAAGGCCGGATGAACGTCGTCGGGCTTTTCGACCAGCCGGATTCCCCGGCCACCACCGCCGGCTGCCGACTTCAACAGCGCCGGATAGCCGATCGTCTCCAGGTGCTCGATGGCGAGTTCCGGATTGTCGACCGGCTCTTTTGACCAGGGCGAGACGGGAACGTCGTTTTCGCCAGCCAGAGTCTTGGCGGTGACCTTGTCGCTCATCCGCGAGATGGCGTGCTCCGGGGGGCCCAAAAAGATCAATCCCCGCTCGTGGCATGCCTTCGCCAATGCCGGTTCTTCGGCCACAAATCCCCAGCCCGGCCACACGGCGTCGGCGCCGGCCTCCTGGGCGGTATCGAGCAATAGCTCAATGTCGATATAGGGCGTCTTTAAATCGGTGGCCTCCTCGTCGAGGCGCACCGCCCGGGTGGCCGCACGTACGAAGGGGGTCTGAGCGTCGGCCGCCGTATATAGAGCGATGGTCTCTAATTCGGTGCGATTTTTCCGACTCCAGGTCTCGGCGCCGCGAATAAAACGCATCGCCGCTTCGCCGCGATTGAGTACGGCCACGGCGCGAAATTCTCCGGTGAGCACTTCCGGGTTCACGATTCGACTCCTACATCCTAAAGAGATATCAAAAATTGCATACTGGTCGGGAAACTAGTCCACAGATGTCGAAAAGCGCAAGGTGGGTGTGTTTCGGGGGGGGTGGTGTTGAGGGTCGGGTGGCATGCGATCTACGTCTATTTTAGGGCGCCAAAAAACGGCGCCGAAGATTTGGGGGGAGTGGGTTTGAGGGAGCCGGGTTTGCGTACGCACTCCCCCAAA
>SKQC01000098.1 GCA_007119175.1 Myxococcales bacterium
CCGCGCGCCCCACTAGGCATATTCGGGCTCGCAGCCCGAAATGCGGCCAGGCTGGCCGCGCGCCCCGACGATAACAATCGCCGCACACGGGAATCATACTCATATCTTCGCTCAGCGAGCCACCAAAATTAATACGCAAAACGGCGGCGCCGATGTCGATAATAGATCATGTAAGCCCCACTGGCCGTCAACCCACAGCTACGGAGCACCTCGATGAATCAATCCACCTCCGCACCGAATCTCGCCGTTGCTCAGGCCTCGATCCACCAATGGCAATTCGAAGAATCACTCAACGCCATGCGCCGCCATGTATCGCCGTCGACTCTCGAGATGCACTGGTCGACCACGGGAGTGCCCGCCATCGACGCCACCGCCCGCGCACATATCGGCGAATGGCAGGCTCTGGATAAGGGCAATACGAGTTGGCCGCCCACAAACTCGGTAGTCGACAGTATCGTCGCCCGTTCGCTGGCCGGTCAGAGCTGGGATTTATATGTCGTGGAAAGCAACGATGATCGCACCATCAGTGTCCGGCGGCTGCGCGATCAACGCGGCTACCGGGTCCGGTGGCTCGAGGGGCGAGTAGCGCCGGAGGTTGGCACCACCGTGGGCCTTCGCCTCTTTCACCTCGAGCCCCTCGGTATCTGGGCGTCGACACTGCCGCTGGTCGTCGGCGACCAGGGGGGACCGGCCTCATTGGTGTTGGCCTTATTGCGATCCTTTGGAGCCCACCACCTCACCAGTTGGCGTGCGTTTATGGCCGGTCCGGGAGGGCGGATAATGCTCGAATACGCCCTGTCCAATCTGGAGCGTCGCGCCGCCGACGATCCCCCCTGCCAACAAGAGGCTGCGGAGTCTCTGGTCGCGCTTCACCGCAGCTTCTCGCGGCTGGAAAAAACGCTCGCCCGCGGCGACGAACTAAATTGCCGACAGGTGCGGCTTGATGACGGATATATCGCCTGGCTCGAGGATGCCGCCGCCGGGCCACACCTGGCGATCTTCGACGACAAAGATGCATTTCAGCGCTACCGACACGGCCTCGATCGTCGATCTCCGCCCCGAGATATTGACATCTGCCAGGTCCGCCGAGCCACCCCGCAGGAGCTATCGCCGATGGAATATGCCCTGGGCGCCATCGCCGGACTTCGACCGGCCCGCGACGGCCTCGTACGGCTGCACCGCCGCAATAACCTCGGCAATCTCGTCGATCCGCGGCCCGCCGATTACCGACTTGTGGCCTCCGCCTGCGCCAAAATGAGCTCCGCCTGTGGCCGTCGCGCCGCGTGATGCTCGCTTTGAAAATAGGGGCAATACGTTTAAACAGAGCTCGGAAGGTGATTATCCTAGTTCCGATTGATTTTCCCCACTTCAAACCACGGAAAAGCCTATGTCCGAATTACTCGATCGCATCAAAAAAGATATCAAAGTCGCCATGAAAGCGCGGGAAACCGACAAAGTCTCCACGCTTCGCATGCTCCATTCGAGCGTCAAAAATCGGGATATCGAACTCGATCGAGAACTCACCGACGAAGACGTGGTAAATGTCATCGTAAAAGAGGCCAAAAAACGGCGCCAATCTGCCGAGGCTTACGACGAAGGCGATCGCCCGGAGTTGGCCGAAAAAGAGCGCGCCGAATTAGAGATGCTCCAGCAATATCTACCCGAGCCCTATACCGACGAAGAGGTGGCCCAGATCGTCGATGAGGTCATCGACGATACAGGCGCCGAAACCCGCCGCGACATGGGCAAAGTCATGGGTGCCGTCATCCCCCGCATCAAGGGCCGATACGACGCCTCGAAGGTCAAAGATATTGTGCTCGAAAAATTGGCGTGATCCCACTGACGACACACTCAATGCATCGCGTCTTCGCGCTCCGGCGTCGCGAAATTGACGTCCTCCAGCATTCCGAAGATCTCGGTAGTGCATTTGAGGCCGTTGGCCGGGAAGGTGATCGTATTTTCCGCAAAATTGGCCAGAAATAAGATCGGATCTGCCGAACGGGTATAGCCCAACTGGACCAGCGTTCGCTCCGGAATAAATTCGTCGCGCGACAGATAAATCGGCTCCCGCAGCACATATAACCCCTCGTCTTTTAGGGGCGTCAATGTGGGCACGAAGGACGGCTCGCGGATCAGATATCCCTTCTCGTGAAAATTCCAGCGATTGCTGGCATTGGAGGCGGGCAACAAAATCAACGGTGGCCCCTGCTGAGAGTGGTTGTGAAAATACACCAGCAGGTGCTCGCGCACCCACTGCTCTTTGCCAGGCAGCGGTTCCGTCGTTTTATACAACCCACAGGGGGGGAGGCTGGAGTGCATGTGTCGGCTCGTCGTTAGGCGGGTTATCGTCGTCGTTTCATCAACCGCTTGGCCATCCGCGAGACCTGGTGGGAGACATTTCGGTTTCGGCTCAGTCGCTGCAATTCACGCTTTCGCAAATGCTTTAAAAATCCCGTCACTTCACTGAGCGGCGTTTTCGGATTCATCGTCAGGTTGACCAACACCTCGTAATCGCTGGTCCACTCCCGATTTTTGGCCATATAGTTGATGACCCCATCGGGTAGCGACTTATTCGACGACAACCGTTTTACATCACCCAACTTAATCCGCGGCGACTTGATGGCCGCCATATGAATTAGCTTGTTGGGATCGCGCACCAAAATTTTGATCGCCTCTCGGCTTCCCACGGTGGCCAGGCGGATCTTTTGAGCGATATTCATATCTGCAATCACCTGCCGCATCGGGCGGTCTCGGCCGTCGTCGGCATCGTCGTCATCGTTGGCCAGCTCTTTTTCCAGCTTATCGCGTTCGGAGCGGGTCAGGCTGTCGTCTTCCAGTTGTTTTAGAGCCTCGTTTTCCTCTTTTAGCTTCTCCGATTGATCGTCGAGCAACTTGCTAAATTCTTGCTCGCTCAACCCCGCGTCGTCGCCGCCGGCTGCTGCGCCTTTGAGGGCCGCCGTCAACTCGGGAAACGGAGACAGATCGACATCATTTCGCTGGGCCAGTTCGATGAGGCGATCCACGGTGCCCATTCGGACGTCCACATTTTTATATAGCGCCTCAATTATCGCCGGGCTACGCAAAATACGGACCTGGTTGTTGGCGATAATCTCTCCCACCTCACCGCCGCTGCTCCCGGCCAACTGATAGATGGTGGCGTCGTCAGTATTCTGATTTAAGACCAATGCTTCCAGAAGATCGGCATCTTCCAGCACCTCGGCCATCCAGTCCAATACTGACGGCTGCTGATCGCCGGCCACCAACGGCTGGAGGACATTCGGCGGCATCCCGGCCAGTGAATCGACCGCGGCATCGGCGAATTGTTCGTCGAAATGCAATTGGTACAGCACCAGCACCTGCTGCGCCGGCGGGGCAGGCACCATTCCCTGGGCCGCCATCATCTTCATCTTCGCCGGGGCGTCCTCTTTGACGTGGGTCTGTAAATTGGGGGGAAACGAATCGATCGCCAGCGGTTCGCGCTCAAATTCCATGCTCATTACCGAATCCCGACACTGTGAAAATGACCTGTGCGAAGTTCCGTTTTGCGCGTCCTCAACAGGAATAAAAATGGCAAAAGGGATACCTTTGCTTACCTTAAACGGCCCCCCCGATTTTCGCAATCGGGCGCTAGATCGGGGATCGCAAAATCCGCTGTGGAAGAGGCCTTCGTGCCCGAGACGACCAGAACAAAAACGCGAACACCGCCAAGGCAAGCGAAGTGGGAGCGCCGCCGGTTGTAGAACAACTCGAGCCGTCATCGCTGCCGTCGCGGTCTGGCTCGTCAGTGTCGTCATTGGAGTCGGCCGCGCCGAGTTCGAGATCGTATTCCCAGATCTGCCCGTCGGTCGGGTCGGCGACGATCAGACGCAATTCGCCCTCCGTGGTGCGAGAAACCTGGAGTGCTTCGAAGTCCCCCAGCTCCGTCCAGGAGGCCACGGCAGCAGTCAAGCCGTCATCGACATCCACAAATTGAAGAAAGTCCTCCTGATTGGGGCTGGAGGCGCTGTAGCGTATTGCCAGAAGTGATTCGCCGACCCAGATCTGCTCCGCTTCGATGGCACCGTCGTCGACCTCATCGATCAACTCGGCAGCGCTATACTCCTCGCTCCACACCACGGAGTCCAATCCCTCGGCGCGCACCACTCCGCGAGACGGTGTCGGACCCTCCCCTTCACGCCACAAATAAAATGTCCCAAGTGAGTCGCGATGGGCGATGGGGACGACGAGTTCGCGATTCGACCAATCGGCCGTCTCCGGCTCGAATTGGGTCATACTTCGACCCACCTCGTAGGAATAAAATCGCGGCTCATCGTTGTCATCATCGCGAGTATGAACCAAAAACTCACCGTCTCGGGCCACCATATCCAACACGGGGTCTCGGGCCAGTGCCCCGAAGCCCTGCCCGGCGACTTCCACAGAGCCCGTTTCACCGTCGACGATATGAGCCTGCACAACGGGGTGTTCGGAGTCCGGCAAGACCTGCACTCCCAGCGACAACCCGATCAAATAATCCGCCGATCGATCATAGGCCAGCCCACGGATCGCACCGCCGTAATTTCCGCTAAAGCCGGGGTCATCGAGCCAGTCGGCGTCGTCGGTGGCCCACAAAAGCTCTCCGTCCGAAGCGATGCGCGCCGTAAATCCTTCTGCCACCTCATCATTTTCTTCCCCCACATCTTCCACCACCTCGCCGCGCACAAAAAACCCACCCTGCGGATGGGCGACGGCGTCGATGCAACGGGTAGACGTCGAAAATTGGTGGCGATAATCATAGGATTGCGCTCCCGCCTCGTCGGCGACGACGACCAGACAGTCCTGCGCCGCTTCATCGCCTCCACCACTTTCTTTAAGCATCAACGTCACTCCGTCGACACTGGCGTCCACCAGGGCGTCCTGCGGCGAGAACCCGGCGGGAAGCGGCCAGCCACGGACCGGCTCGGCATTGACAACGAGCTCCGAGTTGGCCAGCGCCGGCGTGGAAGTGAGAACCATCACAGCAATCCAGCCCATCGCCACCACTCGTCGGCGATTTATACGGCTTCGACCCAAAAGACCTCCTGATGATCATCTCGACAAAAAAAGGCGCGCCCCATCGTCGGGACGCGCCTTGGGCAGTGTTCTCAACCCTCAATTCAACCCATCACAGCTGGAAGATCATAAATTCCAGAATGTCGGACATATCTCCGGTGGCCTGCGCTGTATTGTGAAACGAGGTGTAGATGGCGCGACCATCACCGATGGGATCGTTGTAAATCGACATCAGCGGCGCATCGGGAACCACTCCCTGGCTCGTCTCGGCATCGCCTTGAAAGTGAATCTCCGTCGCCGGTCCCACATCCTCAGCGACCGCCCAGACTCCCATATTGAAGTACAACTCCGTCGTATTCGAGCCGAGCAACGTCTGCATCTCCTCACTCAGCACATCGGCCTGAATATACTGGTTTCCACTCCCGATTCGCGGACCGGATACGCCTGACTCGTGATTGTAGAAGACGATGGCATCGAGGGTCATCTGGATGAAGGGCTGAGCCTGGTCGGAGGCATATAGGCTATTGCCGGCCTCGACATAACGGGCGATATTGAACTCAATTTCATCCATATCGGTGTCAAAGCTGCTGCTTCCCATCGTGCTCCAGGGAGCGCCGCACTCCACGAAGACGATATCGTATTCTTCCATCGCTGTAATATCGCCGAAGAAGGCCGCCGCCCCGTCGGAATCAAAAGAGCCGGTAGTGACGTAGTCGTAATCGATCTGCATACCGTCGAGGATCGATCCGATATCGTCGAAGCTGCCGTGAACGACGGCGATCGAGACCTCCGAGCCCTGCAGACAGATTTTGGTCTCCGCGCTCTTGCGATCCGTGACCTGGTCTTTGACGACCTGGACATTGTCGGTGATTTCAAAGGACCCGGAGGTAATGGTCAACTGATGGTTGCCGGAGGGAACGTTGGTGAATTCATAATCGCCATTGCCATCAGCAATCTCCGTCTCAATGAAGGGCAATCCATCACAATCGTGGCCCTCGAGAGTGACCGTCGCACCGGGAAGAATGCCGCCGTCGGGACGACAGGTCTGCCCCTCGATGCCGCCGGGTCCACACTCACCGGGCTCACCATTAGGTTGGTTTTGGTTCTGGTTTTGATTCTGGTTCTGGTTTTGGTTCTGATTTTGATTCTGGTTCTGGTTTTGGTTCTGGTTTTGATTCTGGTTTTCTGAGGGATCGCCGGCCGGCACACACCCATCGATGATCGGGTTATAGGTCTCGTCGTCCTCACAGGAGTCGGGGCCGGTTTCGCTATTGCCGTTATTTTCCTGATTGGCATTTGCCGCACCGTTGTTGGAATCGTTATTTCCAACCGCCTCATCATCGTCACCACAGGCGACACAGAAAAGAGCCACTGCAGTGGCCAGCAAAACCAGGGACAATTTCCGGCGAATCACATTCATTTTAAAAACCTCAATTAGAGTTGTTTCCATGGGGACCAACCAGTGGCACCCAACGAAACCTCAGCGTTTGACGGCAAAAACTACCAAAACCGAATTTCCTTGGCAAACTACCGGACCATCGCCTCTGAAGGAAACACCCTGTACCACAGCACCACAATGGGTGTGATCGGGAGTTTTGTCGGGCTTAAAAATACAAACGGCGCGTCTCCCACTTTAAAGAGACGCGCCGCAAAGACTATCGGTTTCACAAAAACTCAGAGCTGGAAGATCATGAATTCCAGAATATCTTCCATATCGCCCGTGGGCTGATCGGTGTTGTGGAAGGCAGTAAAGATCGCCCGTCCACCGCCGACCGGATCGTCGTAGGTCACCATCAGCGGAGAGTTGGTGATGGTGCCGGCCGACGACTCGACGTTGGCTTCAAAATGAACGGTGGAAGCTCCCGGTCCTTCGGCGACCGACCAATCGGGCGATGAGAAATTGATATGGGTCGGTCCCATTCCCACTGCCGCCTGCATATCAGCGCTGATGACCTCGGCATCGACATCCTGCGTCGTTCCTATCCTGGATTCTGTCGCCCCCTGTGTCTGGCCGTGAAAATCGACCGCTTCGGGCAGCGCTTCCTGGATAAACGGAGAGGCCCAGTCGGAGACATAGAGACTATTTCCGCTCTCTACGAAGGTGCGGATATTGTCCAGAATCAAGTCTATATCGACGTCCTCGCCGCCAAAGAAGTCGTCAAAATCGCCCATTCCACCATCGAGAGTATCCCACAGACCTCCACACTCGATGAACAGAATATCGTATTGAAGCATCTCGTTGATATCACTCAAAAATTCCGTTGCGTTACCGCCGCCCATAAAGTCGCCCATGCCGGAGTCGTCGCCGACATTATCGTAGTCGACATCCATGCCGGTGAGGATGCTGCCCACGTCGTCGTAGATTCCGTCGATGACGGCGATGGGCACCGAGTCACCACCAACACAGACTTTTACGGAGTCACTCAGCAATGGGGTTTCTTCACCCTTATGGACCGTGACCGGCTGCTCCTCGGAGAACGACCCGGATTCCACGCGAATGGTGTGATAGCCGGCGGGCACATCATTGAGATGATACTCGCCGTTTTGGTCGGCAATATCGTCGACCTCGAAATAATTGCCGTCGCAATCGTCGCCGAAGACGGTGACCTGAGCGCCGACCAATAATTCTCCGTTGGGCCGGCAGGCCTGGCCGACAATCGATCCCGGGCCGCACTCCCCATCATACTCGGGGGTATTGTTACCGCCGTTACCATTGCCGTTATTAGTCTGATTGGTCTGATTGGTCTGGTTGGTCTGGTTGGTCTGGTTGGTCTGATTTTCGGGCTCCGTGGTATTCTGCTCAGAGCATTCCCCGGAGATGGGATTGTAGACCTGGCCGGGGGGGCAGTCGTCGTCGTTGCCGCCATTTGTCCCGTCGTTTCCGTTGGAGCCAACGTCGTCATCGTCGCCACAGGCGGCGAGCGCCACGACCATTAATAGGGCGGCCAAAAAGGGCCCCAAATTTCGGTGAGCAATAAACATAGACCTGACCTCGAACAATTGCTGAGCCCGTAAAATGGACTCAAGATTAACACCACAGCGGTTCTGGAACGGCGAACGGTAGCAGAAGGTATGCGGATTCGCAAATTGTCAAGCAGAGATCTGTCACAGTGGAGATCCCCGGCCAATACGGCGACGATCCCGGGTTATTGGGGCCCTCTATGACCCCAGTTTTCACGCTTGAGAGTCGCAATACGAGCGCCGAGCCGTTACCGTTCGATTTGAAAACCGCCGGTTAAATTGGCCGACGTCAATCCGAATTGCCGATGAGCTGTCCCATGAATTCTCCATTGCCTGTATTCGCCATTCTTTTCGCGCTTTTGCTCGGCGCCATCGCCTGCAGCGACGATCCCGATCCGATTTCCCTCACCGATTGCGATCCGGCGACGTGCACGGATGGACGCTTTTGCGACACCGAGTCCGATGAATGCCGCTGCGACGAGACCTCCTGCGGCGAGGCAATGCGCTGCGTCGACGGCGATACCTGTGTCGACGACGCGTCGGCAATGTGTTCGTTTGGGACGAGCTGGGACGACGAAAGCGGGTGTCGATGCGACGACGATGTCTGCGGCGATGCCGGCTGGTCCTGCACCGATGACGGCGCCCACTGCGAATTCGATGACTTTCATTCTGCCTGTATCGACGGTGCGACCCCGTGGGATGGAACACATTCCGTATTTCGCGACGCCTCCTCAGACGCAGGTCTCGTCGATCTGGGCGTCGAGGGCATCCGCGTATCGTCGGCCGACGTCACCGGCAATGGCGCCCCCGATCTATTGGTGCGCCGACCTCTGGCGGGCGCCGACGACTTCTCAGAAGACGGCGATCGGCAGTCCTGGCTTTTGGCCAACGATGGAAGCGGCGTCTTTACGGATATCACCGAAGAATCGGGGTTGATGCAGCGCCGCTACGACGACGACCCTCAACTGGGGCGCCCCGCGGAGGTGATCGCCTTTGCCGATATCGACAATAGCGGCGCTCTCGACGCGGTGACGCTGACCTCCAATTTCGAAGCCGACGCCAACCCGGAGGGCGCCGAGGTGCTGTTCAACGACGGCGACGGCAATTTCGAGCTCGCCCCCACCAGCGACGGGCTGCACGCCGCCGGCGAGGTCGTCGCACGCGGGGGCGTCGCCTTTATGGACGTCGACCGCGACGGCTTCGTCGATCTGTGGATCGGAAGCGGTGCCCCTCCCGGAATGAATCCCCAACAAGATCTCCTATTTCTGGGCGACGGCAGCGGCCAATTCGTCGACGCCACCGACGATCGCGGACTGAGCGCCGAATCGTGGGGCGATTGGGATGTCCTCAACGAGGCCCGCGGCCACACCAACGCCTGGTCGGTGGCGGCCTGCGATCTCGACGCCAACGGCTATCCCGAGCTTTTGAGCGCCTCCTACGGCCGGGCGCCCAATCACCTGTGGAGCGCACAACCCGGCGAGATGACCACCTTTGAGAACCATTCTATTGACTCGGGCTACGCCTTCGACCACCGCGACGACTGGACGGATAACGAGTCGGCTCGCTGCTATTGCGAGCACAACCGAAGCGCCCCGGATTGTGCCGACGTCCCGTCGCCGCAATATATCCAATGTGACAGCGCAGCCGACGCCTTTCGCTGGAATCATCACAGCGATCGCGAGCCCTTTCGGCTCGGCGGAAATAGCGGCACCACGGTCTGCGCAGATCTCAACAACAATGGAAAGCTCGATTTATTGACCACCGAGATCGTCCACTGGGACGTGGGCTCATCGAGCGATCCTTCCGAGATTTTATATAATACGGGCGACTCACCACCTCGCTTTGAACGCCCCGGAAACGACGCCACCGGCCTGACCCGTCCGCGCGACGGGGTCGTATGGGATGACGGCGATATCACGGCCGCCGCCTTCGACTTCGACAACGACGGCCGCCTCGATATCCTGATTGCCTCCACCGATTATCCCGGCACGAGAGCTCATCTTTATCACCAACAACAAGATGGCACCTTCGAGCGAGTTCCCGTCGATCTGGGAATCGATCTGACGAGCGCCCACGGAGTCTCCGTCGGCGATTTCAATCAAAATGGCGCCCTCGACGTCGCCATCGGTCACTCGCGAGCCCGCTGTGACGCAGGCGATCACTGCCTCGACGACTCCCATGTGCGGCTTTTCGAAAACGAGATCGGCGCCGACAACAACTGGCTGCAGCTCGAATTGGAGGGTGCAGCGGGAACCAATCGCGCCGCCATCGGCGCCCGAATCGAGGTCATCACCGACGATTTAACTCGCGCCTCTGAGGTCGACGGCGGCCACGGTCATTACGGGATGCAGCACGGCCTGGTGCAGCATTTTGGGCTGGGAGATAATTGCGATGCAAAAGTCATCATCCGCTGGCCCGATGCCGAGGGCACCGAAGAGGTCTACCGGCTGTCGGCGGGCCATCGCTATCAGATCCGGCAGGGCGAGCCGCCGGCCGTGGTGGCTGAGTAACCGCTTGAGCGTTTAGCCGGACAGCCAGATCCCGAGCAGATTTTTTTGCTTGTTGTTTTTTTCGATGGCCGGAAAATCCCCGGGTAGAGGTGCGGCGTCGAAGTTTTCGAATTCGCGATCTGCGCCGGCGACAATGCGCTCCACCACCTCTTCGATCGATTCGTGCAAAAAGATATTTCGGCGATAGACGAGCATCGACCCATCGGGTTTCAACAGCTCGAAGCAGGGCTCGACAATCGGGTCGACCTCCACCGACTCAAAGGGCGGTAGATCGACGATAATCCCATCAAAGCGTCGCTCCTCGGCGTCGAAAAACTCGCCGATATCAATATGTTCGTACTCCCGAAGCGCCAGATCGAATCCGTTTAGCTGAAAATTGGCGTCGATCCAGTCTTTAAAGCGGCCGGTGGGATCGATATTGGTCGTCTTGACGCCGGCGCGGGCGAGGGCCACGGAAAAGGCGCCGGTATGGCAATTTAGCTGCAGCCAGTGCCCACCGGTACTGGCGCGTTCGACAGCGCTGCGGCGAACGTCGCGCTCGTCGGCGCGAAGCCCGACTTCGGCCCGCTCCCAGGGGTGAGCGACGAAGCGAAGCCCCTCTTCGCGCACGATCAAATCGTCGCCGGGGTCTATGACGGCCGCCCCGCGCCGAACGACCCGAGCCTGCGCCCGGCTGTCGCTACTGCCGACGCCCTCCGGTTCATCGAGAGTAATGATCATAGCCGCTGGATCGCGCTCTTCGATCATGGCGAAGACGGCGTCTCGTTGCGCACGAGCTTCGCCCGTAGTGGCAATCACACGCCACAGCGGGCCGATCCGATCGATCACCAATCCCGACAGACCATCGGCGGCGCCGTGGACGACCCGAAATACATCGGTGGAACCCATTTCGCGAAAGAATTTTCGCCGCCGACCGATCGCCTCGTCGAGTCGAATCGCCACCTCTTCGACGGCTTCTTCGTCGATTCGTCTTTCGGCCTCCTCTTCTTCTTCGACCTCTTCGACGGGAACCACCACGGGTTCCTCGGGCCACCAATCGCGGGGCACCGGCCAGCTATGGGCAAAGTCGTCGGTGCCATAAATGGCGGAAAGGCGCAGGCGCAGACCTCCGGAGACCAAAAACCCACCGTTTCGAGCGTCGCCGAGCACGGGAAATCCGGCCTCGGCAGCCATGGTCAAAATCTGGCGGACATGGCGATTGCCGCAGCCGTCGTCACCGGACTTCCACGTCGGCGTAAGCTGAAGCTCAGCGAGCCCTTCCTCGGTGCGGGTGACCGCGAATTGCAGAGTGCCCAATTCGGACTCCCAACTTCCCTGGGCGTGTTCCGGGCGCTCCGTCAACGCCGACCAGGTCGTCTTTATCGGGCCAGAACAAATCTCATCGGCGAGCCGATCGGCTACCTCGGCACTGCGGGCCAGAAGCCAGGGGCCGCCGGCCGCCGTGGGCATCTCCCATACCGGTTGCACCGTATCGCGCTCGATCCCGAGCAGATCGGCCATAAATCGAATCGGCTCGGTGGGATCGTCGCTTCGAATTCGCCCGGGAATACCGACCGGCTTATCCACAATCACCCACTCGTCGGCCCATAACAGCGTCTCCACATCGGGCAGACCAAATGTCTCGGCACCTTGTTCGTCGACCGTAAATTCCACGGTCGACTGCGGCATCAGGGTGCGATCGGGGCGTGTGACGATGACGGAATCGGCGCGGACCGCACCGCGCTCAAAAAGAGCACGAATTTGCTCATTTGTGGCCTCGCGCCAGGCGCGGGCGACGTATCGGCGAGCTGACGTCTGCTGCTCTTCTTCCAGCGGAATCCGAAATCGCCACTGATTCATCTTGACCTCCTGCGGACTTGCGGCTGATTGTGCTCGGGCAGTAGTTATCAGACAGGTCTTAGCTTATGAACCTTGGCCCTGAAAATGAGATGATTAATTTTTGTAGGCGTTCGGGGCCCGCGGCCAGCTTGGCCGCCTTTCGGGCTGCTAGCCCGTGGCCCGAATATTCGGGGCGTATTGGCACATAACTTCGTTACCCAACTGAAAGCTTGCTATTTTTGACTTGTTAAATCCTGCCTTCTGGATCCGACGTGCAAGACTCTTCCTTTCAAACCACTCCGATGCTGCGCCCAATCTTATTTTTCTTTGCCATCTTAGTGGCCTTTATCGCCGCCCAGGGCGTGGTGATGGCCCTTCCGGTGGACACGCGGGTCGGCATTATCATCTCCCAACTGGTGGTGATCCTCGGCGGTTCACTGGTGTACCGGCGTTTTTTCAGTCGCTCCGATACGACATGGCCAAAATTAAAGCGCCTCAAGATCTCGCCGCTGGCGCTGATCGCGGTCTTGGTCGCCTCGATCTCGCTGGGCTTTTTGGCCAACGCCCTGGGCGCTCTGACCATCCAGCTTTTTCCCAATCTCGCGCCGATGGCCGAACAATACCAACTTGAGATCGAGCGACTATTATTGCCGGACGAGTTGAGCGCCCAGATTCTGGGCGCCCTGGCCGTCGTCGTGGTGGCTCCGCTTGCCGAGGAGGTGATGTTTCGGGGAACCTTATTGCCCGAGCAGCGGCGCAGCCAGACCGCCGTCAGCGCCATCTTGCTCAATGGGCTGCTCTTTTCGGCGATGCATCTCAATCCGGTGGCCCTGTTGTCACTGACACTGGTGGGCGCTTATTTCGCTCATATCACCCTTCGCTCCGGCTCATTATGGCCGGCCATTTTAGGTCACGCCGTCCTCAATCTGGTCAATGGAGTAGTGCTTTTGCGCGTCGCCGGCGATATGGCCGCTCCCGACGAGATAGGCTGGCTTGAGCTGAGCATTGCCCTCGGTATTTTGATCCCCGTGACGGCCACTTTATGGTGGTTCAGCATCCGCCTTATGGGTGGTGTCGAAGAGGGCGAATAGCGCTACTCGCGGGCGATCTCCTCGATTTCGTCTTCCTCGTACCACTCGATATAGCTGGTCAGCGCGAAGTGTCGGCCCATCACTCGGTGGATCGACTCCTCCTCGCCGGTCCAGCGTCGGGCGCCACATGCCCATAATGGTTCGTCTGCCTCGTTTTCACACAACCCCCGTTCGATGAGGGTCTGCATTCCGTAATCCGCCGATTCCTCCTCGCCATCGGCGACGACCACCGCCAGAGCCGGCACCCGGTGGGGCCGCTCATCGCCATCGCCAGCGCCGAAGGCATAGCGACAGGACTGACGCCATCGATATTGCATATGAGCGCTGGTGGGCCGGCCGGAGACGCCGGCGACAGTGCCCAATCCCTCCACAGCGGCCTCGCGCACCTCGTGGATCGGCGCGTTGATAAGCCGGCAGAGCTGAAAGAGCGCCCCCACCTTAAATGCCTCGTCATACTCTGGAAGCGCCGGCGTCTCGTCGGTAAACCAGCCATTGGGCTGGCCATATTGAACAAAATAGGTCAGCGCCGAGGCGGCCAATCTGAGGTCACCGACGAGGACGTCCGGGTCGGCGAGGTGGCCGATCAACATCTCCAGGAGGTCGTCGCCAAACCGGGGCGCCTTATCTCCCAGCACGCGCTGACAGTCCTGGGAAGCGGTGTATTCCATGACCAGGGCGCAGCGGCGCAACCAGTGGTTAAATGCCGCGTCGTCGGGGATCTTGTCGGCGGCGTCCAGGTCGGAAACTACGCTTTTCATCAACCGGCCATGAGCCCCGGTTTCGACTTCACTCCAAAAGGCGGCCATTTCCTCATTGACTGAGCTGTCATCGGGCAGCCGACGGTCGAGATATAGGCCAAATAGACAGCTCCATGGCGCATCATTTGAGCGGCGGCTGACGAGCTGCAAAAGCGCCAGATTCATCGCCCTCGAAGCTACGCCATCGCTGAGTTTTTCGGCGTATTGTTGGCATACGACCTCGGTGGCCGGGCGAGCGGCGACCTCGAAGACGCGGATCGCCCGCTGCTCGTCATCGAGCCAGTCGATGCGCTCGATGCGACCACTTTCAACGAATCCGTCGAATTCGTCGCGATCGACGAGCGCCCGGCGCTCCTCGCTATCCTCGACCTCGGCATGAGGCTCATCGTCGACTATTTCATGGGGATGAAGCCAGAATAACCACCCGAAAAAGACGACGAGGATCGCCAGGACCAATCCGACCCACAGCTCGAACGAAATCTGAGTTTCATCCCGCTGTGGAGGACCATCCGGCGATGGAACTCTGAGCTGAGCCATGGTTATTGATCCATCTAAAAATCTAAACGGCTTCGACGGCATCCTAACGCTCCTGCGCTAAACTGTCGACTTCGCCAAAACTTGCTCCAGACCAGACGTGGAACTACCATCGACAGGTAGCAAATCTCCCCCTGACGATCTCTCTGGATACGACGCCGTATGAAAAGTGGCCAGGACGATACCTCGACTGCACGCCCCGGGACGGCCACCGACTCCGCCCCGCCGGCGGATTCGATGGTCGATCTCGACGCGCTGCGGGGATGGACAGAAAAGCGCGATCCTCGACTGCAGATGGCCCATCGGCTTCCGGTCTTCGCCGAGTTGCTCGAGCTCGACGAAAAAGGAACGCCGTGCTTTCGCATCTCGCTTCACGGTCCGGATCTGCTGCTGGGCCGCTTTCAATCTCAATACGCTCCCGTCGATCTGTCCTTCTCCCACCTCCTCGATCACCAGTCCTATCGACTCGGCGCTCCCCATGCCCACCTGAGCCATGATGGCGACCATTGGGAACTTCAGGCACTGTCGCCGCGGCGTCGAACCTGCATCGCAGGCGAGGAACTCAGCCACCTGCACGAGGCGACGCCGATCGACGATGGTGACGTGCTCACCTTCGGGGTGACCCGGTTTGAGTTTCGCACCGCCGGGATCACCGTCGAGCAGTGGCGACAGGCGGAGCGAAAGCTTCTCGACGAGGCCGATAAGGCGACCTTATTTCTCAAGCGCCGCGGCGGCTTATGCGGACCGGTCTGTTCCCTTCCCGACGCGGAGCCGCTCGTGCTCGGCCGCACCTTTCCGGAGCCCGGTGTACTGCCAGATACAAAAGACTGGCCCGAAGCCGACGAGGCGAACTGGGATCTCAGCGGTCTCCACGATTACGAGCGAAAACATATCGCCTTTCGCCATGCCTTGATTGCCCGCGATCGAAACCGATGGACGATCCGCCCGCTGTGCACGCGACAGCGGACTTTCGTCAATCGCATCTCTATCTCCGGGCAGGTTCCCATCGACAGCGGCGACGAGATCGGATTGGGGTCGGTTTTATTTCGATTCTACGACCCCGACGCCAACGGCGACCAGTCACAGCCGCAGCATGTGCCCACGGTCGTCGACTGGTCCGAGGGTCGGGCCCCGGAGGGTGAATGACTCACCCCTTATTTGAAAAACTCTCCCGGCAGGGGCATCTGGTCGCCGAGATTGAGGGAAGCAATGCCGAACTCTTTGAAGACGAGCAGAGCCGGCGCTATGTGCTGTGGAAGGGGACCGGTTCCTGGCGAGCGCGGGTGGACGCCGTTCTAAAAGAGGAGAATCTCGACGCCCTGCCCCGCCTGGTCGCCGAAACCGACGACGGCGAGTTGCCCGGTTTGTTGCTCCAATGTCCGGGCGCCGCCGTGGAGCCCTTCGATATCTGGAAGTGGCGAAATCTGGACGGTCCCAGTTGCGTCTCCGCACTGGAAGGGCTGGCCCGCACGGTGGCCGCGATTCACGGCGCCGGCCTGACCCTGGACGGGATTAAGCGAAGGGAGCTTCTCTTCGATCCGAGCTCCAAGACACTGGTCCTGGCGGCGATGCCGCGGCTGGCGGCGATGGATGGAGAAACCGAGACTTTTTGGCGGGATATTCGCCTATTTGCAGCGCTGGCTTACGAGAATTTTTTGGAGCACGAATACCCGGGCGGCCACCAGCTCGTCGCCCTATTGCAAGAGCGCTCGGCAATGGCGGAGACCGGCATCACCACCCCCGGTCTATCTCAGCTTCTCGCCGGGTGCGTCACTCCCTACGGCGATCTGGCCTATAGCGACATCGACGATCTCCTCGATGGCCTGGCCAATCTTCGCCGCGAGTTGACCCGCACGCTATCCTACCGGGTCGGCTCGCGATCGACGCAGGGAAATCACATTTTTCGACAGAATAACCAGGACTCCTGCGGACATGTGGTCGTCGATACCACCTGTGGCTCGGAGAGGATGGGCCTGGGATTTTTCTGCGTCGCCGACGGCATTGGCGGAATCGACGATGGAGAACGAGCCAGCTCACTGGCGGTCAAGACGGCATGCTCGGCATTTTTGCGGGCCTGGAACCACTACGACGGTACTGCGCTTCGCGACCGCCCCGGGGCCTTCGCCCGGGCCATCGCCCAGGTGACCAGTCAGCGGCTGGTATTGGAGGGCAGTTTCGCCCCGGAGCAAAATCGCGGCGGCACCACCTTTACGGGCCTACTTCTGGCCGGCGATCGCGCCGGAATCTGCCACGTCGGCGACTCCCGGGCGATGCTGATTCGCGACTCCCATCCCCTGTTATTGACCCGCGATCATACCCTGGCCTCAATCCTAAAGAGGTTGGGGAAGGAATCGACGAACAAACAGAAAAAAGAGACCGACAACCGCACGATCTCGCGCTTTTTGAGCACCGGGACCGAGCTGGAGTGGAATCGCATCGACGGTATTTGCAGCGCCGCGGCAGAGCGCCTCAAGCTGGACGGTGACAGACGCTGGGTGCAGGGCTTTGAGCTTCAGCGCGGCGATATCATTTTGTTGACCAGCGACGGCGCCCACGGCGAGGTCGATGAGCAGGAATTGATGCGAATTCTTCCGCTGCACCGGCATAATCCACAGACATTATGCGACGCACTTGTCGAGCAATCCCTTCAAAATATCGGTCGCGACAATGCCACGGCCGTCGCCGTCGCTGTACAATAAGCGCGGAGATGATCCGCGATTCTCGGATTGTTTTGAATCCGGTTGGCGATTGAGACGTCTTACCGTTATGCTGACGTCGTACGCGTTGGATTGTATATCAACCCTTTGCTCTCAACATCTGAGGTAATAGACGAATGAATACTCAAATGCTTCAAAAAGCGATCGCCGCCCTTTGTTTTTTCGCCTTTGTCTTCGCCGGCTCCACGGCGTTGGCCTGTGACAAGCATAGCGACGAGGACAAAGACGAGTCGTCGGTGACATCTTGCCATCACAGCGATAAGGACAGCGACGAGTCGACCATCGCCTGCGACGGTGACAAAGACGACGACAAAGACAAGTCCATCGCCTGCGACGGTGACAAAGACGACGATAAAGACAAGTCCATCGCCTGCGACGGCGACAAAGACGACGACAAAGACAAGTCCATCGCCTGCGACGGCGACAAAGACGACGACAAAGACAAGTCACTGCAAATTGCCTGTGGCGACAAAGATGACGATGACGACAAATCGCTGCAGATCGGCTGA
>SKQC01000392.1 GCA_007119175.1 Myxococcales bacterium
CCGCGGCCAGCTTGGCCGCATTTCGGGCCGTCAGCCCCAGTCCCCCGGGGTCCGCGGCCAGCTTGGCCGCATTTCGGGCCGTCAGCCCGCCCCTTTCAGGGCGCTTTGGCACATGACTTCGTCACCCCACTGAACGCTTACTTTTTCTTTGCGTCCTTCGTGGTTTCTTTGCGTCCTTCGTGGTTTCTTTGCGTCCTTTGTGGTTTCAGTCAGTTGTTTTTTTGCCATCTCCATCTGAAGCGATATTCTCAGCCTCGTTAGTCGAATGTGGAGAATATTCTCAGACCACGGATGGTCGCCATGATGAATTCCCCCGAAATTTCCGATCCATGCCGAGATCGCCGGCGCCGGCGCTCCGACGAGCCCGAGGTGGCCCTGGGCTACCAGCTCGCGCGGGTTGCCACAGACTTTGATCTGGAGTGCTGTGTCATCGTCGACGAGAGCGGTCATACCGTCGCCGAGGCCAGCGAGCTTTCTTCGGCGATTAATAGCGAATTCGCCAATCTCTTGCCCACCATGTCGAAATTGCCGGAGCATCGAGGCCGGTTTATCGATCAGATCCGGCGCCATCTCCCGGAGCTGAGCGATGACGAATTGTCGGTCTGCGTCTTCCGCGCCGGCGGCCGCCGACTCTTTATCGGCGCCATCGGCTCGGAGGCGGTGATGAACGAAGTGGCCATCTTCCGAGCGATCACCGGGGCGCGGCGCATTCACAACACAGATCAATGATCCGTGGTGGACACTGCGCCTCCATGAATCTCAAACCACTTCAACTCATCATCGAGCGGAATATGATCGCGATGGGTGGTGGTGATAAAGACCTGGCCCTCGGCGCGCCCCTTGAGAAAGGCGAAGAGTTTTTTCGTGCGCTCTCGGTCGAGCTCGCTGGAGACGTCGTCCAGAAGTAAAATGGGCGCAAAATGATAGCGCTCCTCGAGATGAGTGACCTCGGCAATTTTCATGGCCAACACAAAAGCCCGGGTCTGCCCCTGGCTGGCAAAGGCCCGCATATCCCGTCCGTCGAGCGTCGCCTTTAGATCGTCTCGGTGCGGCCCGACCAGGGTATAACCGCGCTCTCGCTCACCGCCCGCCGAGGCGCGCAATGAGTGCTCTAAGAGCGCCTCCAGATATCCCTCCTCTTCCAGAGCTTGGGCCTCGTCGAAGCGACCGTCGATCCAGCTTATATCATAGGCGATATTTGCCTCGAGATCGGCACTGAAGATCGAGCGAAACGTACGCCGAAGCACGGGGCGAAAATGCTCGATAAAATCGAGCCTTCGCCGCAGGATCTTTGTGCCCCATTCGATAAATTGATCGTCGTAAACAGCTAATAAGCTCTCATCGAGCCGGGGCGTCTTGAGCAACGCATTGCGATTTTTTAGCACGTCGTCGTAATGCATCGACTCCGTGCCATAGGCCGGGTGAGCATTGAAGATCGCCCGGTCGATAAAGTGTCTTCGTCTGGACGGAGAACCCTTTAATATCCCTATATCTTCGGGCCCGAAGATGACGACATTGAGAGTCCCGAAAAAATCGGAGAGATTGCGCACAGACTCCCCGTTTAGATAGACCTTTTTTCCCCCTTCTGAGATCTCGATACGCACCTTTCGGACATGCCCACCGCGGCGAATTCGGGCCTCTAAAATTGCCTGTTCCCCCTCGAAGTTGATGAGATTTCGATTCGTCGTCTTCTGGCGAAAACTCTTCACGGCGCTCAGAAGATAGATCCCCTCTAAGAGATTGGTTTTCCCCTGGCCGTTGGCTCCGGTGAGGAGATTGAATCGAGAGTGGGGCTCGATATCAATGCCGCGAAGATTGCGAAAATCCCGCAGGCGAAGTGCTTCGAGAAGCATATTAAAGTATCGCTTGTGTCGTCGCCCGACTTCCGGGGTAGATCAACGTCACAGACGCATCGGCATGACGACAAAGAGCATCTCGTCGCGATCCGGGTCTCGGACCAGGGTCGGCGAGAGAGTATCGATGATCTCGATGGAGACCGCATCGCCGTTGACGGCGCCCAATACGTCTTTGAGATAGCGGAAATTAAACCCGGCTTTGACCGGCTGACCTTCGTAGTCGGCGGGAACGCTCTTTTTGGCCTCTCCCCGATCCGGATCCGAGGCATAGAGCTCAAGCCCGTCTTCGGAGAGTGTGAGGCGAATATTATTGGTCTTCGAGCTGGCGAAGAGGCTGACGAATTTTAATGATTGCTCCAAAAGCGATTTTTCCACGGTGGCCCGGTGATCCGATTCTTTCGGAAGCACCTGGGTGAAATCCGGAAACGTGCCGTCGATGAGCCGTACGGACAGACTCATGGGACCGCTTTTGAAGACGATATTATTGTCGATGATTCCGAAGGAGAGCTCCGAGCCGCCGGGATCGATAATTCGTCGGACCTCGGCAAGGCCTTTGCGGGGAATGATAATTCCCTCGGTCAACAGAGCCGGGATATCGGCCTGAGTATCAAATTCCTCGGGCGGGGTCTCGATTTTAGAGAGCCGATGGCCGTCGGTGGAGACCATCAACAGATTTTCCTCGTCGGTGACCTTGAAGAAGGCACCGGTGAGATTGGCCCTGGAGTCGTCGGTGGAGATGCTGAAGATCGTCTTGTCGATCATATCCAGCAATCGCTCCGTATCGATGGGAAATAACTCCACCGAGGAGGTATCGAGGATATTTGGAAATTCATCGGCATGAGTGCCGACGATTCGACAGGAGACACTTCCGGCATTGAGATTGGCCCAGTAATTTTCTTCGGTCTCCAACTCCAGGGACTCGCCCTCGAGATTTTTTACGATATCGAAGAGGCTCTTGGCCTGAAGAGTGACTTTTCCCTCTTCCAAAACCTCGCAGGGACACGATGTCGACACGGAGATATCGAGATCTGTGGCATGCATGGTCAATGTATCCCCTTCCGCTTCCAAAAGAGCGTTGGAGAGTATTGCCAGCGTGCTTCGTTGATTGACTACGCCCTGAAGCTTGAATAGCTCTTCGGTGAACGCGTCACTGGAAATCCGGATCTTCATGGACCTCGTCTCCGATTGAGTGAGGTGGTCTGTATTTTTCCTGATCGTCAGGATTGAACAATCCACCATAGCTCGCCCGGCGTTGCAAGCCGAAACTGATCAGGTGGAAGCTCGAGATCGAGGCTGTAATTGGGGACCGAAAAGTTTTCCCGAAGTTTTCCACAGGTACGGTACTACTAAGAACTAACTATAATTTCCTTTGGTCTTTTTTTAGAAAGTATTAGTAGTAGGTCCTGTGGATTTGTGGATAACCCTTCTAAGTAGCCTGAATAACTATATAAATTTACCCCAGATCTACTCCCAGTCCATTGTGAAAGACCTGTTTAATTGTCGAGGACCCGATTTTCCCCAGAAAAACCACCGGTGGATCAACAGGGTTATCACCAGGTTGTGCACAGGCTTTTGCACATGGCGCAACGACACGGCCGGGAACCGCAAAGGACGAACCGCAAAGGACGCGAAGGGTCTACCGCAAAGGACGCGAAGAAGGTCAAAGGATCGGACCTGGCCGATGGTGTGGGGTCCGTGGCCGGTCGGGACGATGATGTGGGGTCCGCGGCCAGCCTGGCCGAATTTTGGAAGGGGCCCGCGGCCAGCCTGGCCGAATTTTGGAAGGGGCCCGCGGCCAGCCTGACCGCATTTAAACTGAAAGCCCGGAGGTTGGTTTGGGGCCCGCGGCCAGCCTGGCCGCATTTAAACTGAAAGCCCGGAGGTTGGTTTGGGGCCCGCGGCCAGCCTGGCCGCATTCTTTTGTATTTCTCTGCGCTCTTTGCGGTTTTCAGATGTTGTTGGCTCGATGATGGAAAACCCTGCGGGGACTACCAAAGTTTGCGATATTGGACTGTTGCGTTACACTTACGGCAGTATCTTGCGCCTATTCAATAGCGCTGATTTCTCATCGACCTCATCTCTCGAAGCTGTGGCCATGTCCCAATATGAGCCCTCCCCTCAGAATATCCATCCCGGGATGGTGTTCTGCGAGCGATACCGCATTGAGCGTAAGCTCGATGACGGGGGAATGGCGAGTGTTTATCTGGCAGTCGATGAATCGTCGGGCCTTCCGGTAGCTATCAAGGTCTTATTTACGCGCTACAGCGACAATACGGTGATCCGGGCGCGATTTTTGGACGAGGGTCGCATCCAGGCGATGCTCGAGCATCCCAATATCATCCATGTCTATCGCATCGTCGAAGAGCCCATCTTGTCCTTCGTCATGGAGTATATAGAGGGGGAATCGCTGGAGGAATATCTTCAGGAAAATAGCCCCATCGACGAGTCGGAGATCGTCGATTTGATGATGCCCGTGATGTCGGCCGTCGGCTTTGCTCATAACAAGGGAATCGTTCATCGCGATTTAAAGCCCAGCAATATCTTGCTCAAAAATAGCTCCGGGTATCTGGAGCCGAAGGTCATGGATTTCGGCGTCGCCAAGATCAGTCGCGGAAAGGAGTTGACCGCCGCCGGAACGACAGTGGGAACGCTGCATTATATGAGCCCCGAACAGATCGTCGGTGCCCGCGATATCGACGGCCGAGCCGATGTCTACAGCCTGGGCTGCTCGCTGTACAAATTATGCACCGGCGAGGTGCCGTTTAACGCCTCTTCGGAATTTGCTCTGATGATGGCCCAGGTCGAGGCGCCGCCGACACCGCCACGGGAATTGCGCTCCGATCTATCGGAGGCGATGGAGCGCTTGATTTTGCGGGCTCTCGCCAAAGAGCCGTCCAATCGCTTTCAGACCATCAAAGAGATGACCTCGGCACTTATCGAGGCCGGCGACAGCGATAAAGACCGCGATACGATTACCCGGCCGATTCCGGGCGAATTATTGCAATTTGCAATGGATGCCGACGAGGTGGCCCTCGATCAGAGCCAGGAGTACCGCGTTTCGACGAATGTGATGAAGGCGACGGACCAGACGGAAACCATCGACGATTTGCCTGTCGATCCCAATCTCGATCTCAGCGGAATGACCCATGAGCTGAGTACCTCGGCATTGATCGAAATCGAGCGCGACCGCCTCAAAGCCGCTCGAAGAAAGAGCAAAGACACCATTCCCTTGACCGCCGTCGATCGCAGCGATGGAGAGCCAAAGAGCGAAAACCCCACGGATTTACTCGATCAGGAGGCCATCGATACCCTGGAGCGGAATATGCTCGAGGATACCGATCAAGACGAGATCGAAACCCGGGAGCAACGGGTTATTTTACGCTCCGATCTGCAGGATGCGCAGACCACGGAAGAGCGTTCAGAGCTCGACGAAACTCGCGAAAGCAATCTTGACGATACAACGGACGAAGATTCCGTAAAAACCCTGGAGCGCGATGCCGTAAATCGAGACGATATGGACACCCGCGATACCAGGGATACCCGAGAGAGACATCTCGACGAATTGACCACCCGACCCCACGCCGATTTAACGTATGAGGCCGGACTGCAGACCACCACGGAGCGCGAGCCGCCCCAGATAGATAGTTCCGAGGAGGCGACAAAGAGGCAGCCACGACCGCGACGTCCGGAGCGATATGACCCGCCCTTTTCTCC
>SKQC01000394.1 GCA_007119175.1 Myxococcales bacterium
TGACGGCGTCGACGGTGGCTCCCGAGCCCTTTGAGTACTGGGGCCTGCGGGTGGGATGGCGGATTCCATCGCCCGATGGTGCGGAGTCCGGCGAGGAATCGCTAAGCGAGGTATTGGTCGATATCATGCGCGCTCATGCGGGCGCCGATTAAGGGGCCGATTAAGAGCAGGAAGAAAAGCGAACGCTCTCAGCGCCTAAGGTGCTACCTTAACAAGGCTCGAGGGCCGTTGTCTCGAAACTAATCGCCCTCTCGTGAAGTGGAAAACCAGCTTGAGACGGCGCAGAAATAAGACGCTCGAAGGAGTTATCATGAAGAAGTTGTCGGTGGCGTTGGTGGTAGGACTATTCGTGGCTCTGGCGGTACCGGCGACGGCAGCGGCACAGGCCGGTGAGGGACGGCTCGACGGATTCGGCGTCGGCCTCGGATACGGCACTGGCATCACCGGTGTATCCCTAAAAACTCAGCTCGGCGACGCGAGGGCATTTCAGGCCGTGATCGGATGCTGGGGAGGCTACCGAAACGAATGTTACGGCATCGGTGGCAGCGCCGATTTGCTTTTTAATATGCCGATTATCACCGACGAGGGCAGTGTGGCCCTGGCTTGGAATGTCGGTGGCGGCGGCTCCATCGGCTTTCGCGACGACGGCTGGGCTCGCCATCCTCATCGCGATCGGCGCGGGCATAGCATGTGGCTGGCCGGTCAATTCGTGGCCGGGCTGGAATTTCTCTTTCCCAGCGTTCCCCTAGATCTGGTTATCGAGTGGCGCCCCCACCTTTATATCGTCCCTAGCATCTGGCTGCATTTTGAAAATTTCGGATTCCACGTCCGCTATTATTTCTAACCAGCGGGCAGATCAGCTTCCCCGGTTGAGAAATTGGGCGATGCGCCGGCAGGTCGAAAAATAGGCGTCGGTGCCGCGCTCGACGACCACGACCAATCCTTTTCGGGGGGCCTCCAAGAGGGCCCGCGACTGCGGGCGATGCACCGGCAGGTGGTGCTCTTCTGCGTCGCCGTCGTCGGCGTGGTTGGGAGGGCGATTTTCTTCGTTGTCCTTGCGTGTGGCCATGATAGTTGGAACCTTAGCTCACTCCGCGGTGAGTTGGAAATGATAATCCCGGTTCAAGAGGACGATCATGGCTGAGGAAGGTGCACAACAGGTGTTGCAAAAAAGAGTCGACGACCAGGGCGTCTGCACGGTGATTTTAAATCGACCCTCGGCGATGAATGCCCTCAACGGAGAGCTCGTCACCGCTCTGGGCGAGCAATTCAGAGAGCTTCGCTACGACGACGAGGTCCGGGTCGTGATTTTGAGCGGTGCCGGAGATCGAGCATTTTGTGTCGGCGCCGATCTCAAGGAGCGAAAGAAGATGGAGGAGTCGGCTGTGCGCCGGCGAATCGACGAGTATCGCCTGGTCTTTAATCAGATCGCAAAATTGCCGAAGCCGACCATCTGCGCGATCAACGGCTACGCCTTTGGAGGGGGGCTGGAGTTGGCCATGGCCTGCGATCTTCGGGTGATGGACCAGGGCACCAAGATCGGCTTGACGGAGCTGAGGCTGGGAATTATTCCCGGAGCCGGTGGAACGCAGCGCTTGAGCCGGCTGGTCGGGGTGGCCAGGGCGAAGGAGATGATCTTTACGGGGGCTCGCATCTCAGCAGAGCGGGCCGCAGAGATCGGGCTGGTCAATGTTGCCGAGCCCGGCGAAAAAGTGATGCCCACAGCCCGGGAGCTGGCCGAGAAGACATTGGCCTCGGCACCGATCGCGCTGGCGCAGGCGAAATTGGCGATCGATACGGGCGCTGAGATCGACCTGGAGAGCGGGCTCGATCTGGAAAGTGTGGCCTACGCGGTCACCTTGCCCACCGAAGATCGCCTGGAGGGGCTTCAGGCGTTTAAAGAAAAGCGAAAGCCCCAATTCAAAGGCAAGTAATCATCGGCGCCGCCGCCCAGGAATGTCGGCGGCGGTGATGGACGACGAATTCTTCAGGAGAGATCATGAGCGATCTGGCAGATGCGGCGGAGCAGACATTGTCGGAAATCGACCAGGAGGTCATCGACCACCGCGAGGAGATCGAAAGCGGTGGAAAGCAAAAATACCACGACCGAAACAAAGAGCGGGGAAAACTCTTTGTTCGCGAGCGTCTGGAGCTTTTGCTCGACGATGGACTGGAGATTGAAGACGGCGCCTTCGCCAATGTGCTGGCCGGCGACCTGCCCAGTGACGGCGTGGTCACCGGCGTCGGCAAAGTCGGCGGACGCCGGGTGGCGATCATCGCCAACGACTCCACCGTCAAGGCCGGCTCCTGGGGCTGGCGGACCGTGGAGAAGATGATCCGGCTGCAGGAGACCGCGGAGCGACTAAAAATTCCGCTGCTCTATCTCATCGACTCCGCCGGAGCCCGCATTACCGACCAGCTCGAGATGTTTCCCGGGCGGCGAGGGGCGGGAAAGATCTTCTATAATCAGGTGCGATTATCGGGGTTTGTTCCCCAGATTTGCCTGTTATTCGGGCCGTCGGCCGCCGGTGGCGCCTATATCCCCGCATTTTGTGATGTGGTGGTCATGGTCGAAGGCAACGCCTCGATGTACCTCGGCTCGCCGAGGATGGCGGAGATGGTGATCGGCGAGAAGGTGACCCTCGAGGAGATGGGTGGAGCCAAGATTCACTGCAAAAAGTCGGGCTGTGGCGACGTCCTCGTCGACGACGAGCAGGCGGCCATTCAGTATTGCCAGGATTATCTGGAGTATTTTCCCTCTCATTGCGGCGGCGACGTTCCGCGAGCAGAGCCCGCCGAGCCCAGAGAACAGAAAAAGAGCCTCGAGGACTTGATTCCGGCCAACCAGAATCGAGCCTTCAATATGAAGAAGGTCATCGCCCATCTGGTCGACGACTCGGAATTTCTGGAGATCAAAGAAAATTTCGCCAAGGAATTACTCACCGGATTTGCCCGCATCGACGGTCGTCCGGTGGGAATCGTGGCCAGCCAGCCGCGCTGGAAAGGCGGGGTATTATTCGTCGACTCCGCCGACAAGGGAGCACGATTTATCTCGCTCTGTGACGCCTTCGATATTCCCCTTGTATTTCTCGCCGACGTGCCGGGATTTATGATCGGCACCAAGGTCGAGCGCGAGGGGATTATTCGCCACGGGGCAAAGATGATTACCGCGGTAAGCGAGGCCACGGTGCCGAAGCTCTCGGTGGTGGTGCGAAAGGCCTACGGCGCCGGCCTATATGCGATGTGCGGGCCGGGATTTGAGCCCGACGCCACACTGGCCCTTCCGGAGGCGATGATCGCCGTGATGGGCCCGCAGGCGGCGGTCAACGCCGTATTCGCGCGCAAAATCCAGGCCCTTCCCGAAGAGGAGCGGCCGGCCTATGTGGAGAAAAAGCGCGCCGAATACGAAGAGGATATCGATATCTATCGATTGGCCAGTGAACTCATCGTCGACGACGTCGTCACCAAGGGCGATCTTCGCGACGAATTGCGGCGACGGCTCGCCGTCTACGAGACCAAAGAAAAAGACTGGCCCGACAAAAAGCACGGCGTTACGCCCGTATAACGAAAGTTCGGCGATCGAATAAAGAAACGACGGGCCGTCAATGCGCTCACGGGAGAGATCGGATGACCGAAGAGGAGACGAAAAACGCGGGATTGGACGAGGCGATCGAGGCGATCGACGATCAACTCGCCGACGGAGAGTTGGCGGCGGCCGAAGAAGCGATTAAACGGGCCATCGACAGCCACGGTCAAGCCGAGGAACTGCTGTTGTTGCGCGCTGAGGTGGCGCTGGAATCCGACGATTACGAGGAGTGTATCGTCGCCGTCGACGACGCGCTGAAGAAGGTCGACAGCGACTATGCCCGCGCCCAGTTATTGGAGTACCGCGGCTACGCCAGATTTTATCTCGACGAGTTGGACGAGGCCCGCGAGACGTTCAACGAGTCGATTCGCCTCGGCGGAGCGACCTGGACGGGCCTTCTGGGGCGGGCGATGGTCCACGAAGAGTGTTTTTATTTTCGGGCGGCCATGCTCGATTTAGATCGGGCGATCGCCGTGGACGACCAGGAAGCGCAGCCCTTTGCAATTCGCGGCAGTATTTATCTTCGCCAGGGCAATTTAGAGAAGGCCGAAGGCGATCTGGCCCACGCCGTCTCTCTCGATCCACATGACGATGAATCGAGACTGAATCTGGCGCGAATCCAGGCCGTAGGGCGCAGAACGTCGGCCGCCATCGAGACTGTGGAGCCCCTAGTGGAGCGCGGCGATGATCCGGAATTCGTGCTGCCAGCGGCGTTGCTGCGCAGTCAGTTGTCGCTGACGCTGGGGAGCACGGACGCCGCCGCTGAGGATGCCGAAAAAGCAGCCGAGGTAGCTCCCGACGAGCCCTGGGGACATCTGCAATTGGCGGCCTGTCGGCTCACGGCGATGCAGCCCGGCGAAGCGATCGCGGCCCTGAAAGAGGCGGAGTCGAAGATCGACGATTTGCGCGATGTGCCCGATGCATTCGCCCTGCGGGCGTCGGCCTACGATCAACTGGACAAGCCGGAGAAAGCCGCGGAGATGCGCGCAAAGCTGCAGGGGGCGGCGCGCCTGCCGGGGATCGTCTACGGCGAATGGCTCAATCCGGCCCGCAATATCCCGATCAATCCCGACAAGCCGATCGACGCTCGGACATTGATGAGCCAGATATTCGACGATCCCTCGCAGGCTCCCGAGGGCTATGAAGAAGCGCTCAATGAGACGATCGACCGAATCCCGGAGATGATCGCCGAAAATCCGGAGGCCGGCAAAATTCAGATCGAATTGCCCCAGGTCGAGGGCTCGGAAGATGCGCCGAAGAGCCTGGTCCTGCAGGTCAATCGCGGCCAGAGCAACGGTAAATAATGGAGAATGGAATGCGAGAAGTGCTGCATGACGAAGAGGGGCTGACGGTCGCGCTGGTGATCGCCGATGAGACGGCCGTTGTGGAGCTCAATGCAAAGCCCGATGGGCCCGATCTGAGTGCTCCCGACGAAGTGGTGATTGTCGTCGACGGAAAGGGGCTCAACCTCGAGGTCGAGAGCCCACAAAAGGCCTCGGCAGTCCTCGCCGAAGAGCTGGATGCCGAGCCGGAGCCGACGATGATGATGGTCCGGGTCCACGAGTTTTTTGAGGGATGGGAATTATTTGCCGAAGACTCCGACGACTAAATTCTGCGCACGATGACGGCCAGGGTTTCCATGCCCTGTTCTGCCCAGCGCCGTTTATAGTCCATATCGGAGCCCAGATCGTAAGTGGTGACCCCTTCTGCGCAGAGCTCTTCGATCATCCGTAGCTGTGCGAGGCTTCCCGGGGAGTGGTCGGCGAACTCGTCGGCGTAGCTCATCTGCAGGCCGCGAAAGCCGTCATTAAAGACGGCGCCGAAACAATAGGCAATATCCTCGCCGTCGAGATTCAAAAATAAAAACCGCAAGGCGCCTCGCTGGGCCAGCCGGGGTAACATATGCCGATAAAAGGTCTTCATGGGACCATCGATGATGCCCGTATCGGCGTCGGCCTTCCAACTTTTGTGCTCTACA
>SKQC01000491.1 GCA_007119175.1 Myxococcales bacterium
ACAGCACAAGAGCTCAGCGGCGCCATCGGTGACCGAGAGCTCTCACCCTTCATATATGCGCTGGCCGCCGAATCGCTGCGTCTGGCCGCCGGCCTGGTCATCGACGCCGAGCTGCGAGCAAAATTGCTGGACGATGCCGAGGAGTTAGTCGACCGCAGCGGCCTGACGGCTCCGGAAATCCGCCGGACTGGATGCCTGACCGCCCTTGATCGCGACGACGAACCAGCCATTGCCGAGGAACGCTGCACGTTATTCGTGGAACGCGATGTGGCGGCGCGACAGCTACTTCCCGCCGGCCTGCGCTGGCTACTGTACACCGGGGACGCCGAAGCGGCACGCCAGTTGGTGACAACAAGCGCCGACGAGGTGGGAAATACCCGATTTTTGCAGCTTCTCCAGGCCCGACTCGACCTATTTGAAGGCGACCTTCGAGGGGCCCAAAACTCCATGGAGGAGCTACCGGTCCACGCCCATGATGACCCGGAATTTCTGATTGCCGAGGGTATCTACGCACTGCGCAACGGCAGTTTTATTCGGGCACAGAAAAGCTTCGAACGCGCCGAGGGAGCATCGCCATTTGAGCGCTCTCAGATCTCGCTCGGAATGGCGGAGATCGAATCGCTTATTGCCGAGCTCGACGACGCGGGCGGTGACCGCGAGTTGGAGGAGACGGTTCAACGGCTGCTTCAGCCCTGAAAAGCGTATCCGCCTTCGCTCACAGCCGGTCAGTGTCGGTTGCGCTGCCGAAATGCGGCCACCGCAGCCTGCAGGCCAGATGACGGCTGAGCAGTGGGGCTGCGATCCACGCCGCATTCCGGGCACAACGACGCCTCGACGCGCAGTCGATGGCCGCAATTCTCGCAGGGCGCACGCAAGCTGTCGTCCATCGCCCGGGTCGCCGCCCGCGAAGCGACGGACAGCGCAGTCAGCGCCACCGCGATCAACACGAAAAAGCCGAAAATCAACACCGGAAATAGGGGCAATAAGATCAATACGCCCACCACTCCGCCACTCTCCAGCCGGGCCCAGTACCGACCCAATTCAAATTCGTAAATAAAGAGCAAAAATTGAGAACGCAGCCCGGTCATCACCACATTGATCGCCAGCGCCAGAGCCAATACTCCGGTCTGCGCGATCGTCCCAAAATCGGCGCCGGCCGCCGCTCCCGTGGCATCCAGCAGCCCTCCCGAGGCCGCCAGCAGATCGGCGTCAGTAGCGACCAACGCCGCCGCCTCCGCCTCGGGCATGCCGAGCGCCGAAAAGAGCAGCGCTGCCGACAGAGCACCGAAGGCACCGGCGACGCGATCGATCCTCAGATCACGCAAAATCGCCGAGATATCCGGGTCGTGAGCGGCGATCATCTCGAGAACAGCCAATACCCCGACAATGGCAATGATCGGAGCTGAGACCAGCCAGTCGAAAGCCTCGGGCACCGCCGCCACCTCGCGGTAGACGAGCGCCACCACGGTGATCTGAATCGCGAAAAAGGTCGTCGCCGGCCGCGCCGTCGCCGCAAGCGACGGCCCGATTATCATAGCCAGATAGCGCAAGACGACGAGACTCATCAGAATAGCTCCAGAAGGGTTTCGGCGAGCTCGCCCACCGCGGGAATCTCAAGGGAGGCCAAGAGATGGAGCGCACCGGCCACAAGTCCCAGCGTGCCGACCACGAGGAAGACGAGAGCGATGATAAAGGCGACGGGCAATGCCCACTCCGTCAATTGCAGCCGGCGGCCCTCCGATTCGCGGCGGAGGCTGCTTCGCACAATCACCAGCCCACCCTCGACGTAGATCGCCGTCAACACCGGGCCGGTGGCGGCGAGAATAAAGGCGCTAAAGCCGAGAAACGGTGCGATCGCCACATTGATCAACAGCGCCATCGCCGACACGACGGCCCCGAATAATTTCATATTGAGTCGCGCAAAGATTCTGCGCCCGGGAGCCAGCCAGACAAGCCCTCGGCGAAGAACGATGACATGGAGAATAAATAATGCCACCACCTGAACGACGGTCTGCAATAGCGGAATCGCGCCGGCGAAAAAACTCGCCACGCCGACCAACCCGTAGCCGGCCAGCCGCCAGCGAAGGCGGCGGATCTCCAATTGGTCGAGAACCTTCTGCGTGGCCTGGTTGAGCACTGATCCGCAATGTGGGCACTCTCCGCCCCGCAGAATTTTCGCCCGTGAAACTCGCTCCGCACATCGGCGGCAGCGCCCGGCATGCACAAGCTCCATCTGGTGGGCATCTGTGCTTTTTATGGCGACTTCCTCAGCCAAGATCCATTCCTTCGTTGCGCCAATTTAGACGATAGCCACATCTCTGCACGCCGGCGATGGCCAGCAGATACGACAATCGCCACCGTAGCACAATATCTGGACTCCATGGCAGCCCCCCACATGCCTGTCGCGAAAAACCTTACCCCTCTTCGCTCCCCCAACTGCCCACCATGCAGGCCGCCCCGGTGGCCAAAACGGCGAATGCGGACCCCACGAGTGCGACCTGGTGGACCCATTGCCCCGCAAGCTCCCTGGGCCATAGGCCGGTCAAGGGAAGCATCGTCGCCAGCAGAACTACCACGGCCGCCAACCACGCCTGTAGCGAACCCACGGTTTGCTCGCCCCACTGTCGCGCTGCCATTGCTACGAGGCCCAGGGTTACGAAGCCGACCAACGCGATATGCAGATAAAAAAGTCGCAACCCCGCGCCGAGTCCCCACTCGGCAAGTGGTGGGATGGCCACGGCGGCGAGCATCACCACCTTGATCGCCAAAAAGACCAGTACTCGCCGGCTCCAGCGACCCTGCTCCGCCCATATGCGCTGAGCGATCAGAGCCAGACCGGCGGCCACAAACCCGGCTGCTGCACTCCCCAGAAGCGGCCAGACCGTCGGCGTATACTCCCGTGGCAGGCCGACCAAAAAGACCAGCGCCACGGCGCCGCCCACCAGGATTCGCCCGATTCGCTCGTTCGTAGAATCCTCTAATTCCACGTGGGAGCGAAGGACGCCGACGAGGCCCAGCACCAACCAGCCGCCGCCGAAGAGATCGACGAAAAAATGCACCGTCGCCGCCTCCCACAGCACACTGTCCACATCGGCGATCATCAATCCCGCCACCGCCCAGGCGCCGATAGAGGAGATGACGAGCGCCGCCACCGCCAGATCCCAGAGTCTCATCGCTGCCGTTCGCTCCACCCCTCGATTTGCGCGAAAATACACCACGGCAAAGCCGTACCACGCCAAGATGGCCAGCCCGCTCAAGATCGCCGCAATCGGCAACTCGGCGCTGCCGATCGCCACCGATTGGTAGCCGTAGAGCAAAAATGCCGGAAAACTCGCCAGCGCCAGCCCCCAGGCGATCCATCCCACCAGGCAGACCGCCCGCTCGCTGTTGCGTCCGCCCTGGGCCGGCCATCGGGCCCCCATCAGCGCCATCAGCGCCGGCGTCGCCCACCCCATCAACATCAGGTGCGAGTGGCCGTGACGGATATTTCCGGCATCCCATCCATCGGGAAACGAGGCCACCATTCCCCAGCGAAAGCAGACCCCGGCGACGGCGCCAGCCACAAATAACCAGGCGCTCGCCATCCACAGCCGTCGAAGACCTTTTTGTCGCTCAAAATTGTCGGACATTTTCGCTCGTTCCACTATGGGTCAGTACCGCTGAGAAGAAAAATAGTCGCCTCCACCCTGCCGCGCATGATCCACGTCATACGGGGAGATCCGCCTGTCAGATACAGTGGAGCCGCGTTGAGGTCGACGCCCTGCTCTACCGGTAGTTTCCCGCCGAGAGGAATCAATGGCTTTGTCGAAAAAATCTGAAATCTTCGAACGCGTCAGACAACTCGTCACCGAGCCGGAATGGGCGCTCGCCTGGCCGTTAATCGAGGAGATCCACGAGCTAAAAACTCAGCAAAACGCGGTAATTCTGGCCCACAATTACCAGCATCCGTTGATCTTCCACGGCGTCTCCGACCTTCGCGGCGACTCACTCAGCCTTGCCCGTCAGGCCGCCGTTTCCGATGCCGAGGTAATCGTCTTATGTGGCGTGCACTTCATGGCCGAGACCGCCAAATTGCTCAATCCCGAGCGCACGGTGCTTCTCCCCGATCACGATGCCGGCTGTTCGCTGGCCGATGCCATTACGGCCGACGATATAGCAATGTTGCGCCGCCAATATCCCGACGTTCCCGTGGTCACCTACGTCAATACGTCAGCCGCCGTAAAAGCGGCCTCCGACGTCTGCTGTACGTCATCTAACGCCGTCGCCGTCGTCGAAGCCATGGGTAGCGACCAGGTGATCTTTGTGCCCGACCGTCACCTCGCCAAATTTGTCACTCAAAATACAGATGTGGAAATCTTGACCTGGGACGGCGGATGCATCGTCCACGAGGAGTTTCGCACCGCCGATATCGACGCCCTGCGCGCCGACTATCCCGACATCGACGTCATCGCCCACCCCGAGTGTACCGGCGACGTTCAGGACAGTGCCGACGCCGTGGGTTCGACCTCCCAGCTCATCGACTGGATAGCTGAGAATCGCCCCGAGAAAGTGGCGATGATCACGGAATGCACCATGAGCGACAACGTGGCCAGCCGCTTTCCGGAGACCCGTTTTATCCAGCCATGCTCGCTATGCCCCTATATGCGCCTGATCACCCTGGAAGGCGTCCGCGACTCGCTGCGAGAATTATCAGGCGCCATCGAGATCGATGATGACATCATCGGCGACGCCCGCCGCGCCGTGACTCGCATGCTCGAATTCTCCCCTTGAGCGGAACTGCCCTATGAGTAGCTACTGGCATACGGACGTCATCATCATTGGCGCCGGACTGGCGGGATTGACCTGCGCCTGGCAACTACGAAATCGCAGCGTGACCATACTCCGGCCCGCTGGCCACGCCGCAGCCAGCTATCTCGCCCGCGGAGGTATCGCCGCCGCCGTCGGCGAAGACGATGGGCCGCATCACCACATCGAGGATACGGTCAGCGCCGGTGGCGCACTGGTCGACCTCGAGGTGGCCGACCTTTTGGTTACGGACGGCCTCGATCGAATGATCGACCTCTTCGAGTTGTCGATCGATTTCGACCGCGACGCCGACGGACGGCTGCTTTTAGGCAGAGAGGCGATGCACAGCCGCGACCGAATCGTCCACGCCGCCGGCGACGAAACGGGCCGCCATATCACCGGTGCCGTGCGCGAAGAGATAAGGACGCGGCCGGATATAAACTTCGTCGATGGCCGCGCCCTGGAGCTCATCGAAACCAACGGCCAGGTCGCCGGAGTCATATTCGATTCCGGCAGCGACGAAGCACAGGTCCTGCTCGCCCCTTGTACCGTATTGGCTACCGGCGGTGTGGGCGGATTATTTGAGCGCACCACGAACCCACCGACGGCCCGCGGCGAGGGGATCGCCATGGCCGCCCGCGCCGGGGCCACCCTGGCGGATCTGGAATTCGTGCAATTTCATCCCACAGCACTCGACTGCGACCGGCGCCCGCTCCCCCTGTTGAGCGAGGCAATCCGCGGTCAGGGCGCTACCCTTGTCGACGGGCGTGGGAAGC
>SKQC01000356.1 GCA_007119175.1 Myxococcales bacterium
CGGCGACGTCCAGGTTTTTGATCACCAGATGGGCCAACGTCTGCTCGATCTGACTTCTGACGAGCCTCGACTCCTCCGTGGCGAGCGCCTCCTTTAAAAGCGGGATATACTCCGGATCGGCGATGGCGTCCAAGAGCTTTACCGCCGATTGCCGCGTTCCCTCCTTTTCGGCTGCGAGCAGGAGAATCACTTCGTTGGTCGCCAGCCGCTGCGGATCTTCGGCGATGAATTCAGCGCAATAATCTCGCACCTTCCTGGACTCGTCGTATAACCCGTCGACGACGGCCTTCCAGGCGTGCTCCGGTTGGTATTCAACCAGCCATTTCAAGGCGTCGAAGGGGACTGAGGGTTGGGCGTGTGTGGAGCGCGACGAGGTGGTCGCCGGGCCAAAGTGGCGGTGCCGTTCGATTCGCCCCTCCACCAGTGCCTCGGCGACGTCGCTGGCAAAACCGGGCATGGCGCGGGCTAAACGATTGGGGAATCGGGGGTAGCTAAGCCGATCGACGAAGCCCAGAAGGTCGGTGGCCACTCCTCGCGCCACAGGCGAATCACTATAATGCTCCAACATCTGCGCCAGGTGTTCCCAGACGGGCCCGCTGGTCTTGGCCATTTTCTGACGGCGATATTTTTCGGTCAGAAAATCCCAGTACACGAGCACAACTTCATCGTCGTCAGCGCTCTCATCGAAACTGTCGAATGCCTGCCAGGCGGCACCGGAGGTCTCCTTTAGTGCCGACACAAACTCTCTGTGCACCGCCGAATCCAGCGAGCTTCGCCGAAACTCCTCCTGCGGCGCCTCAACCCTGTCCAAGACGTCTCGAACCGCCGAGTTGTCCTCTTTTTCCAAAAGCTGTCGCGCCCATCGATATGACGACTCCGACGGCGGCAGCTCGTAGAGCACCTCCGCTGCGGAGAGCCGAATTTTTTCGTCGCTCGACGCCAGGGCCTCCCCCAATTGCTCGACCACTGCATCCGGGGACATCGACCTCAATAGCTTTTTTACCCGCCTGCGGGTCTTGCTATTCTCCGATATCAATAACGAGGCCAGCGCCGGAATCGCCCGGTCATCTTCGGCGCCGAATTCCTCGAGCTTCTCGAGGACAAATTCATCCTGGTATCCATATCGCTTATGGACGCGCACCAGTAGTGGCACCGCTGCCCTTTCCATCGCCTTCAACCCCGCATCGCGCCACGCTCCACGGGGACCGACCTCGTCGCTAAAATGCTCGACGACGTGCTCCTGTAGCTCATCGCTATCCGCTACGGGAGCCGCTGCAATTAAGTGCCAGGAAACGTGATCCACACTCAAAAATAGGTCGCAGAGTCGATCCTCGGAAAGCCCACTAAGCGCCCGACGAATGACTTCCGGCTCCGAAAAATTATGGCCATAACGCTCCGCGACGTAGGACGCGACAAAGCGCCGGATCTGGCCGTCCACCTCGGCAGCGGGTTCCTCGTCGGCCACCTCGCAGGCCCGCAAATAGCCGACCACCAGGTAAAACGCGGCATATGGTTCGGCAGCCGATTTCCGCTCAAAATCATCGAGATCCAACAGGGCCTCTCGAAGTGGATCGACGATCTCAGCGCCGTAGGAGGCGATAGCGTCGAAAAAGCCAAAGGAATCGTCTTTTTGCGAAGACCACGGCACGGACGCCGACTTCTGAGCTACAGCGACCATTTCCTCGGCATTTGCTATCGGCCGCACATCGCAGAGCACCGACGGCTCCCTGATCTTGTCGATCTCGTCGCTGAGAGCGGCTCGAAGGAGCGCTTTTTTCCACGCCTCATCCTCCCAGGGTAAATCGTCGCCCCACCTGTGGTCGATCTGTCCCAGATAGGCCACCGCCAGCACCTCGCGGGTATTTTCGGCGAGCTCGTCGGCATCGATAAATCCGGCGGCCGCCAACTTTACCCCCAATGCTCGCCCGTAGGGATCGGATACGCTCTTCCACCGGGCGGCGAGTTCGTCAAAAAAGGCATCATCTCCCTCGTTGACCTCGAAAAACCGGTCGGCACAGACCGGCCATCCCGGCAAATCGCTGTAGGTCTCCCAGGCCCAGATGCCACTTCGAGCGACCCTCTCGTCGTAGTCGGCGGCGATCTGCAAAAGCTCTAAAAACCTCGACGCATCATAACAATCGGTGGCCTCAGCAAGTCGCGCCCAGGATTTGCGCAGTCTCACCACATCGAACGCCTCCTCGTCGATGGCCTGCCACAACACCTCCCCCAGCGTGCCCGGCGGCTCCCCCTCGGCAGCCGTTACCATCGCGTCGAACGCCATTCGCTGCGGCGTCTTCTCGTCGTCTATCGCCGCCAGATCGGCGACGGTCAGCTCCCTGCCTTTGTCGGTCATCGCGGGCCTTAAATGTGGTTGAAGTGCTTCACCATCGAAGCGGTCGCTGCTCTCCCCTCAGAACACCTTATATGGGGCAACGACTAAAATGCCACGCGACTGGGTCCCGTGCTTTGCCCTGGCAGCCCGAATGGCGGCCAGGCTGGCCGCGGACCCCGGGGGCTGGCAGCCCGAATGGCGGCCAGGCTGGGGTTACTGCGCTCGCAGGGTTGCCCCGTCGGCCGGCCACTGCTCGCCGCCGGGTTTGACCTCCTCGTCCACCGCGCCCAGTTGTCTCATAAATGTCAGCCCGTCGTAGAAGTCGAGCTCATCAACTAATTTTCCCTCTTCGAATTGGCAGGCAGAAGCGACTAGATAGTCCGCTTTTTTATCGCTTGCCTGGATGCCCATAAACTCTCCTTGATGGGTTCCCGTATACCGGTAGGTGCAGTGGATGCGATTTCCCTCTCCGACCATATCCTCAAGCGAGTACTCGAAGTCTGGAAATCCCTCGTGGAGCTGGCGCATGACGTCTCGATACGCCTCGAGGCCCCGCAACTCGATACCCGATGCGGTGCGATAGATCACATCCTCGTCGCAGACCTCGTCCATGCGCGAGAAATCGTGGGCGTTGAAGATGTTGAATAGCCGGCGAATTGCTTCTTTATTCTCTTCGACGGTCATGATGAAGTCCCTCAGATGAGGAGCGCGATGACAGCGAATGCAATGCTGCTAATCTAGGCATCGAATGCCGGATACAAAACCAGTCCATCCGCCTCCGGCGACCGACTTACCCTCCTCATCGGCCTCTCGGTGCCGATCATGAGTAATGGCCGGCGAGCGGAATTGACTCGTCGCTCCTATTTAGAGGCCAGGTTGCTGGCCCCCCGGGACTTCTGACGGGATTGTCCACCGGATGCGATCCGATGGGGGCTGTCTCTGTCGCATCACCGGCGACGACGAAACCAGATACAAATGAGACCCCAGAGGAGATGGCCATGACACATAAAACGATCATTAAGACGGTCACCTTGCGGGTGGCCGATCTAGATCGCTCGCGTCGCTTTTACGAAGAGGTGGTGGGGCTAAAGACGCTGGCGTCGGCAACTGGCGAGGCCCGTCTGGGCGTCGGTGACGAGGCGCTTTTGGTTCTTCAGGAAAGCCCCGACGCCCCCCGACGGGCCCGCGATGAAGCCGGCCTCTTTCATATCGCCTTTCGGGTTCCCGACCGGCCGGCTCTGGGCGATGCCCTGCGCAGAATCCAGCGACGCCATCGCCTCACGGGAGCCTCCGACCACGAGATCAGCCACGCGCTCTACTTAAATGATCTCGATAATAATGGCCTGGAGATCTACACCGACCGACCACGCAAAGAGTGGCCCATCGACGACCAGGGCCGGCTGGGACTTGCCACAAAGCGTCTCGATCTTCAGAAATTGGCCGACACCACACCCTCAGACGATCCCGACCATTTCCCTAAAGGCACCGACGTGGGCCACGTCCACCTCGAGGTCGTCGAGCTTCGCGAGGCCCACCAATTCTACGTCGGACTTCTGGGATTGGGAGTGACCGTCGAGGCCCCTTCAGTGCTCTTCGTGGCCGATGATGACTACCACCACCATGTCGGCCTTAACCGCTGGAATACCCGCCGACGCCCCCACAATCAGTCCTCGCTGGGCCTGGTGTCCGTCGAGATTTCACTACCCGACCAGTCCGTCGACACACTCCTCGCCGAAGCTGAGAAATTGGGGATCGAGGCCCATCGAAAAGAGGGCAAGGCGCAACTTAAAGACGCAAATAATCTGCAGTGGATCGCCGCGTAGATACTGAAAGTCGGGGCTCGCAGGGACCGACAAGGAGATGGCGGTCGATGGGATTTTTCAAAAAGGGAGTCGGGGGGCCGACACACTCCCGATTCCCCCTCACCGCGTTATTGAATCTCGAATTGCCCCCACAAAAAGAACTCATCGTCGTCGCCGTCGCCCTTTAATTCGATGGCCACCTCGCCGTCATCGATAAAGGCCCAGGCCCGCTCGGTATCGGTGACCTCGCGAAACGCCCAGGTACACGTACACTGCGGACCGGGGTTTAATAAATCCTGGCAGGATCGATCGGCGCGATAGGATACGCCCCACTCAAAATCGCCGGCCTCTAACTCGACGACCTCACCGTGGGGAAGCTCATCCGGATCGTGAAGGGTGAGGATATGGTCGCCAAAATAAGTGCCATCAATATCGGGTTCGGGATGGGAGTCATCGACTTCGTTTCCGCTGTCGCATTCATAGCCGTGTCGATAGCTAAGGGTCCAATCTGAACCATCTTCCTCAAACCCCGATGCATTATTCACCGTTCCCAGATTGACGTTGGGACTGGCAGTGCAGCCCGCTCCGTGCAGCTCATCGCCGGGTACATAACAACCGCCCCGCTCCAATACGGTGGCGCAAATATTGATATTGATTCGATTATCCATCGACGACCTATCATAGATCTCGACGAGGCGTTCATAGTCGTCGTTCTCCGAATACTCTCGCATGCGACCGTCGAAACTGGTTCTAAAAATCGGTGTCGGCAAATCGTCGAGGTCCGGGCGGGGACTTAGCCGATCTTCGACGGACGGAGGGGGGTCGTTTGTCGTGGAGTTGGCGCCCACATTTGAGGCGTCGGAATCGGCGTTTCGGGCCCAGGCCAATCCGGCGGAGTCGGCGGCAGCGTCTAACGTTCCATCGCAGCTAGCGGGCAAGAGTTCATCGCCCTCTTCGATCCAGGGCCCCACATCACTGGACTCATCGCCACCGGTCATCTGTGTCCAACCACTCTCGCGGTCAAACTCGCTCCACGTCGGCGTTCCTTCTCCGGGATTTTCCTCCCCGGGATTTTCCTCTCCGGGGTTTTCTTGCGACCCATTCTCATCGCTTCCACCGCAAGCAATAAGCAGACTGACGCTGAGCATTACCAATAAAAACTTCTTCATTACCAATCTCCGTCCGTGGTTCGAAAAACAATAATTGCCTGGACACTGTCAGCGATTCGATCTCGCTTTCAGCTCCAGTGAAACGGCGAGCACCATAGAAGATCCGAAATTGCGCCTCAAAAACGCCACAATATTCAACGGCTCCATCGTCGAAGCGCCCTATCATCGCTCCACGGGCAACTCTCGGGCCGCCTCCCAGCGCTCCATCAGATGTGGTTTCGGCGTTCCATCCCAGGGAATCCCGTAAAATTC
>SKQC01000135.1 GCA_007119175.1 Myxococcales bacterium
CGTATCGAAAGTCAGGTGAGAGCAAGAACTGCTCGGATTCGCAAATCAGGGCAGTCAGTCCTCGAAATCGTCATATGCCTCGGCGCCGCCGTCGAGTCGGCGCAGTGCCTCTTGAACTGGTTGATTGTCGGGGTCCATTTGTAAGACCCGTTCCCAGGTATCCCGGGCGAGCCCTTCACGACCGAGCCGCAACCAGAGGGTTCCCTTCATCGATTTGATGCGCACATCGTTGGGATAGGCGTCCTCCAGATCGGAGAGGCGCACCATGGCCATCTCGTAGTGACCGGCCTGAAAGAGGCGCTGCGCTTCGTCGATGCCACGAAGGTAGCTGGGTCGGCTGGGGGCGGGATCGGCTTCGCCGCCCGACGCGCGCTCTCGGCCGGCCTCCTCATCGCCCTGACGCCGGGCTTCTCGGTCCACCGTATGTTCGTCGCCCGCGTAGATTCCCGGGCGCTCATAACTGGCATCGCCTCGGCTTAGATGCTCGATGAGTTCTCTATCGGCACGGGTCAGTGGCTTATGACCGGCGTGGACGTCGCGATCCTGGTCGCCCAGCGGAATTCGGACCTCGTAGCCTCTGGCGACCTCGGGAAATTCGACCTCCCAGTCGCGGCTTCCGTCGCTCATGCGAACGACGTAGCGCTGGGTGGGGATCGACCCGTCGGCCAGGTATTGGGGCGTCGTCGTCGCTGCGCTGGGGACCACGATCGTGGTGTCCTCGTTATCGTTTGCGTCGTCCCCTTGATTTTGGCCAACCTGGGCACAACCGACAAATAGCGCGGTGAAGACAACCAGGGTTGCCGAGGCGGCGAGGCGGAATCGAGAGCAGAATGTTGGTGTCCATGCAGTCATCATAGGCTCGCTTTCACCAGGTAAATGTGACTCGACCCTTCGCGCCGAGACCACCGAGATCCCGGTTGGCGAATTCGGTGGGGACGAAATAAAAGACGCTCGCTCCGGCGCCGAGCCGGAATTGAAAGACGGCGTCCAGGGTCCACTCGCCGACAAAGGAATTCCCCTCGGTTCCGGCGAAAAAGCCACCGATGGCGGGGCCGGTTCGAATGGTGGGGCGGTTTAGGTTCTGTTCGCGGATTTCGGCTTGAAGCACGCCGTAGACGAAGGAGCCGAGGATGCCGTCGCTGCGGAAATTAGCGAAGCTATCTGCTCCGATGCCGTATAGATATTGCCGATTGGAACCAAATTTTTCATATAGGCGAAGGCCGAGCATTATCCCGCCAAAGCCGGCCTCCGGATCGTCGTATGGAATATGGCCGACGCCGATATTTACCTGATAGCCGTAATAGGGCCTGGCATCGAGTTTTCGCTCCAGCTCAGAGACGCGCTCTTCTCGGCTTTCGACCCGGTCGCCGGTGCGCAAAATCGCCGCCGTCGTGGCGTCGGAGCGATAGGTCTCGCTCCAGACAACGGCGCCGTCGTCGGCGCGAAAAAACTCGACCTGCATAGCCACGACATTCGCCCCGGGGTAGTAGGAAAACCGGGTATCCAAAAAGACATTGGCTCCCAGTCTATTTGCCTCATCGCGCAGGTCTTCGTGGTGGACGAGACCTCGCGTAACGACCCAGTCGTCGCCGTCGACGCGCGAGCGCATGGCGCTGCAGGCCACACAGCGGCGCACGGAGACATCGGTATGGGTGGCCAGGGCCGTCACCAGGGTGCTTTCCACGAATTGACCAAATTGGTCGCTCAAATTGGGGGTGAGTGTCATCTCGCGCATCGCCGCCGGCGCCAGAGCGCGGGCGTTGAGCTCGGAGACATCGGCGATCAATTCGTCGATCATCTCCTCGGCAAGCTGGTAGATATGCACGGAGTCGGACTCCGTCTGAAGCTGACGCCGGGTCGATTCGCGAATTTCCTGGCGCTGCTCGATGGCCCGTTCATGAGCGATGATTTCCTCGCGGGTCTCCGGTGGGCCCGACGGTGAAGCGGCCGGTTGCTCCTGGGCGTCCTCAGCGCTTTCGGCCTGCTGCTCGTCTGCTTCGACGGCCGGCCGGGGAGCCGGGTCGTCGACGGAAATACCAGGTTGGGGGGCGGCTGCCTCGTCTTGTCGGTCCTCCGCTGCTTCATCATCGTCGTCATCGTCGGGCTGGGGCTCGTCGGTGGACTCGACGGGAATGTCGTCGCTGCTCTCCCAGTGCTGTGCAGCCACCGGTGAGACCAATAACAGCGTTAGGGTGACGGCGATTGCGCCGACGACACCGATGCGCTCGATTTGCAACAGGTTCTTCATTGAAAAGCCCATCCAATGGAAATGGCGAGACCGCGCAGGCGGTCGGAATGCATATGCTCGCGAAGCACAGGCCGCAATGCGGCGTCGTAATTGCCCGGGCCGTAGCGCACCTGGTGGTACAGTAGCCGTCCCTGCCCCATGGTTAATCGGGCGATGAGCCCGGATTCCAATTGCAGATCGAATCCGACGGCGCCGACCAGGAAATGGTAGTGTACGTCGGCGGCCCAGTCACTGCTCCAGCCACCGCCGCCGAGTTCGCCGCGGGACATAAAAAAGCCGAGCGATAAAATCGGGGTGATCACGGAGTCCATGGTGAGCAATGTCAGTTGGGCGCCGACGCTGCGGAAATGATGCCGTTCGCTTATCCCCGACGATCCGGGAGTGCCGACATTGCCGGTGACCCGATCCTCGTATGTCAGGCCTACGATCTCGGGGCGGAGAGTGCCCTGAAAGGTGTAGCCGGCGACTAAGCCGTGTCCAAACGGAGTGTTATGATAGCTCGCCGATTTCGGGCGGGCTACGCGCGGTGGGACGCCTCTTTGTTCCGCCTCGATGCGGGCGATTTCCTCTTCGACGATCAGTCGATTCTGGGCGAATTCGTATTGGCGATGCAGGCGGTTTCGCTCGGCAATTCGATCAATTCGGCATCGGCGGTCGGCGCCACAGGCGGCGTCGGCGCCGCCGTCGTCGGGCACGGGCGAGGCGCTTCGCTGAGCCCGGGTCTGGGGCTGGGTCTCTTGAGGGGAAGAGCGCTGCGGATTGGGGCCTACGGCCTCACCGGAGACACAGAAGCCCTGAACGCAGACCCGGTCGCCGGCACATTCACCGTCGCTCTGACATTGCGAACCCTGGCCGGCCAACGCCACCTCGGGAATGGCGGCTATCATTGCCATGGCGACCACACAGGCGAGGGCGACGCAGAGCAGGGGCCCAATTTTGGACTGTCGCCTCATGACTCCTCCTGCGGGCGGGAAATATCAGTGGTGAATTCCTCCGGTGGTGGTGCGCCGTGAGGAATGAGCAGCAAGGAGTATACCGGCGGCCATCGCAGGCGCGGTCTGGGGATCTCGTCGAGCGGTGGTGTCGGCGGCATATTGACGGTGCCCAGAACCAGCGTTGATGCCGACGGGGCCTCCGCGCCGACCCGCTCGGCATATCCCCGTGGATGGTCGTCGAGAAGCTGGCCGGCCAATTTATATAATTCGGTCAAATTGTCGCTTACGGCACTTTCCGGAGCCCGTCGTATGAAGTCTTGAGTATGTTCGGTGATCGCCACCAGCCATTTCTGGCGCAGCGCCCGTGACGGCTCGTCGTCGCCCCATTCCGCCATTAGTGGCAGCATGGCCCGGAGTACGCGGGCCAATTCGCCATCCTGATGCGCGAAAAAGGCGGCGCGCCGGTGGCGGGGAATCGCCTCTTGGAGTCCGTCTCGGTGGTCCAGTAGCTGCTCGATCTGGTGGTCGAATTCATTTTGATCATCTCGCAAAAAAGCGGCCAGTGCGAGGATCGCCTGCATACGCGGTAGCTGTCGAGCATCCCGGGTCTCGCGAAGCAGGGGATGAATTATTTCCTCGGCAACCTCGGGGCGCCCGGCGTCGAGCGCCACCTCGGCAAGTTCGCGCTGGCGGGTGGCCAACTCGCCGCGGGGACCGAATTCCTCGAGGAGCTCTTCGGTGCGTTCGTCGACCTCGTAGCGGACCAATTCGCGCAATACTTCTCGATATAGGGCACCTAAAAACGGGTCATCCGGATTGCGCCGTCGGTCGCGCAGCGCCTCGCGGGCGAGCCCCAAAAAGGAATCATCGCGGCCGTCATGGCGGTGGGCTGTGGACGCAAAAAAGGCGTGTGATGATCGCAGCGATGCAGGCTCGTCGAAGAGTTCCGGTGAGGCATCGGCGGCCACGGACCACCAACCCTCGAGCCAGGCAATTTTTACGATATAATAGCGCGCCGTATTTGAGACCGCCTCCTGGTCGTGGTCGACCAGCGAGTGAAGGTTATCTATCGCCAACTGCGGATCGCCGACGGTCATGGCCAGCCAGGCGGTGCGGATGGCCAGATTGGTCGAATCGATCGGGTTGGTCTCTTCGTCGTCGGGCGCAATCGCCAGAAGATCGTCGAGAGCACCTCGTGCCAATTCATCAACCAGAGCTGCTGCCGACGCCTCGACGTCTGGTTGTTCGCTGAGGGCGACGGCTAAATCGGCGCGGTGGGCCGTGAGCGAGTACTCAAGCGACTCACGGGGCTCAAAATCGCCGTTCACAGCCCGCATCGCCGCTCGCACTTTGTCGGTAAAACGCCACTCGATGACCAGCCGGCCGGTCAGACCGAAGGGGGCAATATCGTCGAAGGGCGCGCCGAGCCGCTCCGGGCCCTGTCGGCGATGCAGGGCGTCGCATTCATCGTCGACAGCCGTGGCCGCCGGCCATTCATCGGGCCACGACTCCGAAGACTCGGGCCATCGAATCAGGGTCTCGTCGACGTCTGCGGGATCCCGGTTGAAAAAGCTCGGTGTTTGTAGTTGAGCGTGGATGGTCGCCGTTGAGCGCGATCCTCTTCCGGCGCCGGCCGTTCCGCGGCGAAGTCGCACCCGGCGGTGATCTTCGAGGCGAATAAGTTCGTAGACCAGGAGGGCTTCCGGATTATCCCTGACCCGTTCTGATGGGCGCTCCAGCTCGCGGCAATTCGCAAACGCCAGGAAAGCTTGCCCGACGTCGGTCCAGGCGTCTTCGCGATCGGCGTGCGAGTCGAGGGCGAGGCTGTGGTCAAATGCCGAGAGGTCGGCGTCGTGTAGTGGGGCGAAAATATCGTCCCGTGCCGGCGTGCGGTCGGCCAGTGGAACGCAGCCCGACGCCGCCAGACTCAAGGCGAGGAGTCCGAGAGATGTGATCGCAATTGACCGTCTCATAAATCCCCCCCGGCTCCGGGAGACCAGCCGATACTGAAAACCGGCAAAAACCCAACGGCCGGGATCGTGCCGCGGGTGCGCTGCTCGAAATGGACGCTGGCCTGCAGATCGAGCTTGATCTGGATCCCTTTTTGCCAGTGCGTCAAAAAGCCGATTCCCGCCGTAGTCGTCGGTACCAGGCGCCGCTCCGCGAGCATCAGGCCGCCGTGGAGGGTCAATTGTGGGTCGAAATGAACGACGAATTGCCCCAGCGTCAATACCTTGCCATAGCCCCAGGAGATTCGGGTCCCCACCGTGGCAAGTGCGTCCGGGGCTCGCAGATCGGGGACGAAGTCGTGTTCCTCGCGCATCTTCTCGCCAGCATGAGCCAGCCGGCTGTGGAGGTTGATGACCCGCAATTCGATGCCGATTCTTTCATTAAAATAATAGCCCAGGTCGCCGCCATAGCCGATGGAATGATAAAAATCATCGCGGACCAGCGCCGTGGCTGATCCGTGGACGAAAAATCGGCCATCTTTGGGGGCGAAGCGCTCCTGAAGCGTATCGCGCTCCGTGCCGTCGTCGGCCGACGCAACAGACGGAACGGCCATGACCAATAGCGCCAGGGCGATCCACAATGCTGTGCGGGCAGTTATTGCCAACGGCAGACTCCATTTTGGGAGCGCCACGCGGGATAGACGACGTCGTTGCTGCTCAAAAACGGGTTATCACAAAAATCGTCGCACACCTCATAGACTCCCCGGACCCGGTGTTCCCGGAACGTGCCATAAGACTCGAAATGCTGGGGATCGAGATCGAAATATAGATTGGGCTCAGTCTGATTCGGCCAATTCCAGGTATCCGTCGTATACGGGGCCGACGGATTGGGAGGAATCCCGACCGCCATCGGCTCCGGTGAAAAGCTGCAGAGCCGGAACGTCTCTGGATCTTCTGCATCCTCCGGCTCGCTCAAAGTGATGTAGTCATTGCCATCGAATTCCGTGCTGCGAAGTGGGAAATTAAAGCGGACCGTGCTCTCGATGGAGGGCAAAAAATTATCGTTTTCCAATGCCGCCCAGGGCGTCGTGCGATTCCAGGGCAATGAGAGATTGACCGTATTGGAGCCAATGGCCCAGGTGAAAATCTGCGGATCTCGGTCGGGAGAATTCTCGAGAATCAGCGTCGCCAGATCGTCGAAGGCCGGCTCCGAGAACTCGCTGTCCAGGTTATTTAGATAGACCACAAGGAGCGTGGAATGCTCCTCGATTGTCGCTGCCTCCTGGTCGGCTTCGACGAGAATATCGCTCACGGGATAACGGGCGTTGGAGTCCTGGGCACAACCCGAAAATTCAGGGCCGTTGATCTCGCCGGGGCGATAGATTCCTAGATCGCGGTAAAGCGTGTCTCGTTCGTCGAGTTCATCGAAGATCGTGTCGCGAATGGCGTCGACAGCCCGATTGCAGCGCTCGCTGCTGACGATCTCGAGATCTACCAAAAAGGCGACGAGGGTCGGGTGTTTTGTCTCCGGGATCTTTACGTCGACCTCGTCGGCGTAGAGCATGGGCGCCCGGATCAGTGGTCGGCGAATCTGCATTCCCTGCCCGTCCTGGCGATCGGGGCGCACCGCGAAACATGGAGCGAAATCTATCCAGCCATGGGGTAAATCGACCCGATCTTCGAGTGTTCCCCACTCAAGCGGAGGAGTCGACGGGCAACTCGATTGTCCCGCCGGAACTCCGTCTGTCAGCGCCCACTCAAAAGTGCGGCGAAGCGGGATTTCTTCGTCGGCAAACCAATCCTCGAGGCGAGCCATGGCGGTGACGTTATTGTCCACCGCCAATGGATCGATGGCGAAGGTCTCCTCGACCTCGTGGAGGATGGCTCGGCTCGACTCGAAGATGCCGTGACGGCTGTCGATTGTGCGGACCGGCACGTCTGCCGTTTGCCCCGACCATTGGCCGTGGAGTTGATATTGAACGCAGTAGCGATCGGGTTCACAGAGGTAAGGTTCGTGTGGAAAGGGCGCCTCGTCGAGGTCGATGGGCTGATAACGTCCGTCGATGAGGAGCTCGAAGTCGACGCGATTGAGTTGTGCGCTGTCTTTGAGGCGCCAGACGATAAAGGTCAGATTCTCCTGCTCGGAGAAAACGACGTCGACGTCTCGAGGAGCGTGGGGGCTCAACTCGAATTCGGCAAAGGAACAGCTCAGTGGGCCGGAAACTAAAACCAATGCGGTGATGACGATCAGCAGCGCGCCCCCGGATGACGGGCGATATGGCTCGACGCATCTGTAGTGAATTAGATTCATCGCCAGGAAAACGGGGCATTAATTTATTACCAGACATGGGCCACGTGAGCCTATGCAATAACGGATCCTCAATGTGATCCGCCCACAATATGGGAGTGACGACGTGTGCCCGTTGGTTGCGACCGGTTCGGGGCAAAAAAGGGTATCCGATCCGCTCTGACGTGGCCAGCGCGCGAAGTCCGATCAGATACGAGAAAACCCCCGAGGCCGCCAGGAGCGGTCGGGGGTATTATCGGATAGGGCTGAAGTTGGGAGGCGTCTTGTCAGTTCGCCGAACTCTTTCGGTTGATGCGCTCGGCGACGACGACGGCGTCGACGATAGACCAGATATGGACTACCCAGCCCAGGAAGACGAACCATAGAAGAAAGCATAAGATGAGCATGATGATGCCCTTGCTCACCTCGCCGTTGTAGATCTGACCGGTGCCGCACAAAATCAGACTCAGCAACAGCGCCATGCCGGGCTGATGCTCCGGTTGTTCGATGTGGTTGTCCGCCGTGAGCGCCATCTCGCCGGTATTCGTCGTGGGCGCCAGTGCCGTCGAGGAGCTCGGTGCCGTAAAGCCGAAGCCGCCATAGTCCTGATGAGTTGAGAATTTAGCGGTGTCGACGTCATTACAGGATGTGACGGTGGGCTTTGCTTCAGCCAGGGGACGCGGCTCACAACTGGCGGCCTGATCGACAATCACCGAGGCGTTTCCACAGCGGTCGGGGCGGGCGTCGGGTCGTCCCAGTCGGTTGGTAATACCCCGGGGGATGCCTGCGAAGCGCGATTGTTGATTGCGTGGCTTTTTCGAGCGGTGATGGGCGCCGCCGCCGGGCGACGACGCAGTGTTGTGTGGTGGCTGAAACCAGTCGTCGTCGGTGTGGCGGTGATCGGCGTCGAATGCCGGTTCGAATTCGTCGAGCTCATCGCCGGTGGGATGTCCGTCGGCGCCGCGATGGGGGCTGTATTCGCTGGGTGAAAAGGGGGCTGCCTGATCGTCTTCTAACGAGGTGGCAAATCGCTGATCGTCGCCGGCATCGGGCTCTTCTTTTGTGTCGTCTTCCAGTCGGGCGGCGGCGTCGGCGGCGGCCTCCAATTGCTCCCATCCGTCGTCGGTCGCCTCGCCACCAAACGACGGCGTCTCGCCCTGATTGGGGACGAAATAATACAGATTGCCCTCCGGGTCGCTGTCGAGCTCCAGCGCTCCCTGCTCTAGCAGGACGTCGAGTAACTCGTTGGCTTTTCGTGAGGGAATGCCCAGGTAGTAGGCGACCGATGCAGTGGTGATCTTGGCGTCGGTCTCGAATGCCATTTTCAAGATGGCCTGTTCAAATTGCTGCACGTCCATAAGGCGCCACCTTTCGGTTACCACTTCATCCGCGCGAAGCTATCTTCGCTTTGACGAGGACTCCGTTTGTTGAACCATGGTACCGAGGGAGTTTGTTCCCAACAAGCACGGCTCACCACAAGAAGTCTAGCACGATTCGTGCCGAAACCATCGCCGCCGCCGTCGGTGATGCGTTTATACTGGACAGCACGACGAACCAACCTGAAAAAAAGATAATCAGATCGCCTCCGTTTTCAACGACAATAGCGATCTTCGAGGGCCGTTCGTCAACCGGGCGGCGGCTCCTCAGTTTGACGGGTACCGCCGGTGTCGAATTCATCGCTCGTCGAGATGGCCGTCTACCCACATGGCAAGGGCGTATCGATCAAGAGCTGAGATCTCCTCGATGCTCAATGCCAATAATTTCACCTCGCTCCAATCGCCGACGCGAGCCTCCAGGCGCGGCTCGTCGCGGCGATCGACGACGCGGGCCACGCCCATCTCGTCGATCTCGGCTCGATACGAGGCGGCGCTGTCGTCGGTGAGCCGCAGCGTCCAGCGATCGTCGTCCTGACGTCGCCACAGACCGATCAGCCGGCCCTCATCGTCGAAGAGATCCCAGCGGGCCTCGCCGGCCTTCTCCAAACGCCAGGCGCCACTTAACGTCACCTGATCGTCGTCGACGGCGATCGTCTCCTGGCTTAAGCCATCCATGGTGTGGCGGGTGACCTCGCCGCTGTCGTCATCGACGGTAATTCGGCCCACGGGAAGCATATTTTCATTGTAGACCCGCGTGTCGCGCCGCCGCTGTCGGACCTTCAGAGTCGTTCCCCGTTCGGGATCCTCGATGAGCACCCGATCGCCGGAGGTGGTAAATTGCTCATATAGGGCATCGCCGGGCACAAATTGGCGCGGCGGCTCTGAGTCCTGATAACAGGCAGAGACGAAAAATAACGCCAGTCCGGCGAGCAGACTCAGCCGGAGGGGCGAGATGAGGCGTCGATGGCGATATTGTGATTCTGGCATAATTGGTCGAGCAAGCCGTTGATAAAGCCGGGGGTGGTGGCCGTTCCGAATTCCTTGGCCAACTCCACGCAGGCATTAATGGCGATCAAGGGCGGTGTGATCTCTTCGAGAATCTCGTAGATGCCGAGGCGCAGTAGATTTCGATCTACGGCGGCCATTCGCTCGATCCGCCAATTCGGGCTGAGCTCTCGGATTTCCTCGTCGATCTCGTCGCGCCGCTCCAAAACACGGCGGACACGGGCGGCGACCTCATCCCAGTCTTCGGCCGGCATCTCGTCGACCGTCTCACCGACGGTCTCATCGGGAGACCGCGCCAGTAGCTGGGGGGCGTTTTCCATCGCCTCGTCGGCCGTGGCACCCGACAGGTCGGCGCCGTATAACAGGAGCAGCGCCGTCTTTCTTATATTGCGCAATTGCTCAGTCATTGGCCAATCCGTCGATCGATTCATAGAGGTTAATCATCTCCAGGGCAGCCATGGCCGCCTCGGCGCCCTTATTACCAGCTTTGGAACCACTGCGCTCCACAGCTTGTTCCACCGTATCGCAGGTGATGACCCCGAAGCTGGTGGGGACGTCGAATTCGACGCCGGCGGCGCCGATGCCCTTGGCCGCTTCGGCGGCGATATAATCGAAATGAGGGGTGGCACCGCGAATCAGGACGCCGAGGCAGATAATGGCGTCGACGTCCAGGCGTCGCGCCACGTGGGCCGCCACCTGAGGAAGCTCGTAGCTGCCCGGGCAGCGCACCACCGTGATATCGTCCTCGTCGGCACCGTGGCGAACCAGAGTGTCGACGGCGCCGGCTACCAATTGCTCGGCAAAGATCGAATTCCACCGGGCGGCGACGATGGCAAATTCGAAATCCTGGGCGTCAAAATGACCTTCGATGACCTCGGGCATGACTCTCACTGGGGTTGTAAGAAAAACCAATAGCTAAGATTTGGAGTCGGGAATCGGCACCTGATCGACGATGGAGATACCGAAGCCCTGGCTGCCGACGATGTGTTTTGGCCGGTTGGTCAGCACGCGAATCGATCCGCAGCCCGTATCGCGCAGAATCTGGGCGCCGATCCCCAGGGCGCGAAGCGTTTTCTGGGGCTGGTTGGCCTCCCGCTCTCGCTGTTCGGCGCTGGGGCGGATTGGATCCTGATGGACATATTTTTGCACCAGATCGGTGGCCGATGTCTCTCTTTTATCGAGATAGACGATGGCGCCACAGCCCTCTTCGGCGATGGCCTCCATACATCGGCGAAGTTGGCGGATGCAACCTCCTTCGCGGTGCAAGAAGGCATCGAAGGTATCGCAGCGCGGCTGCACGCGGACCAGGGTGGGCTCCTCGGGGCTGGGGTCGCCGCAGACAAAGCATAAATGCTCGGCATCGTCGACGCGGCTTCGGTAGACTCGCACCTTCCAATCACCCTCAAATTCGGTGGGAAGTGGGGCCTCCTCAGTGGCCTCCAGCAGCGTTTCTCGCTCCAGGCGATAGGTGATCAGATCGGTGACCGAGAGCAATTGCAGTCCGTGCTCTTCGGCAAATTTTCGCAGTTCCGGAAGCCGGGCCATCGTGCCGTCGTCGTTCATTATCTCGCAGATAACGCCGGCCGGCTTTTGTCCCGCCATCCGCGCCAGATCGACGCTGCCCTCGGTCTGTCCGGTGCGCACCAATACGCCTCCGTCGCGGGCGCGAAGTGGAAAGATGTGGCCGGGCATCACGATATCGTCGGGTGAGGCATCGTCGGCGACGGCGGCCTCGATGGTCCGGGCCCGATCGGCCGCTGAGATGCCGGTGGTCACGCCGGTGGCGGCCTCGATGCTGACCGTAAATGCGGTGCCGAAGGCGCTCGAATTTTGCTCCACCATCATCGGTATCTGCAGCCGGTCGATCTGCTCGCCGGGCAGGGTCAAACAGATCAGCCCCCGGCCGTATTTGGCCATAAAATTGATCGCCTCCGGGGTGACCAGGTCGGCGGCCATGCACAGATCCCCCTCGTTTTCGCGGTCTTCGGCGTCGATGAGAATGACGATCTCACCGGCTTTGATGGCCTCCAGCGCGCGCTCGACGCGCTGAATCGACTTTTCTGCATCCTGGCGAATTGCACCTTCGGTTTGCGACATACGGCGTTCTCCACGCAAAGCTACTAAAATCCGGCGTCGGCCAGATCGTCGAGGTCCAGGCCACCGGTGTGGGGGCCGACGAATTTGTGGACGTATTTGCCGATCATATCGGCCTCCAGATTGACCGGACGTCCCGGTTTATATTCGGCGAGCAACGTCTTCTCAGCGGTGTGAGGGATGATGGCCAGAGTAAATCGGGAGCCGTCGACCTCGTTGACGGTCAGACTGACGCCGTCGACTGTAATCGAGCCCTTCTCGATAAGATAGGGAGAAACCGTATCGGGAGCGTCGATCTGCAATAGCCAGGCATTTGAGTCTCGGCGGCGCGTCTCGACGACGCCCACTCCGTCGACATGTCCCGAGACCAGGTGGCCGCCGAGGCGATCGCCGAGTCGAAGGGCACGCTCTAAATGGACTCCGTCGCCGCGGCGCCGATCGTTTAGGGTCGTCCGCTCAAGGGTCTCGGGGCTGGCATCGACGTCGAAGGTGCGCTTTCCCAGGTCGGTGACGGTCAGACAGATTCCATCGACGGCGATGCTCTCGCCGATCTCGATATCGGCGATCTCGTAATTCGTTTCGATGGAGAAGGTCGCCGACGTTCCCGACGCGCTGCGGGCGGCCACTTCTCCGATATCGGTCACCAGGCCGCTAAACATCTTATTTCTCCTGATCGTCGATGGCTCGGGCCGGGTTTGGAGCTGCTCCCACACCACCGTGGATGAGGAGGTCCGAGTCCAATTGCTCGATCTTCGGATCTCGCAGATCGAGGCATTCTTCCATGGAGCGAATTCCACGTCCGGCAAGCGGGGTCGGCGCCTTTTGCCCACCGATTAGACGAGGGGCCACGAAGGCGTATGCGTAATCGACGATTCCCTCGTCGAAGAATGTGCCGAGCAATTGTCCGCCGCCTTCGACGAGGACGCTCAACAGGCCGCGATCGTAGATGGCCGTCATCATCTGCCGGGCGTCGAGCCAGCCCCGTTCGTCGGTGCCGATGTCGACGACCTCGACGCCCCTGTCTTCGAGGGCCTGTCGCCGTTCGCTGTCGGCGCCGGATGACGCGAAGACGACCGTGAGGGCCTTCGATGAGGCGTGGTTGAAGACCCGCGAGGTCACCGGCGCTTCGAGCCGGGCGTCGACGACGAAGCGCACCGGATCGCGTCCGCCTTCACGTCGGCAGGTCAGGCGCGGGTCGTCGGCTAAAAGGGTCTGTTTTCCGACCATGATGGCGTCGTGCTCATCGCGCAGTCGGTGGACCCGGGCCCGGGACAACTCGTCGGTGATCCACCGCGAGTCGCCGGAGTGGGTGGCGATTTTTCCGTCCAGGCTCATCGCCCATTTGGCGGCGACCCAGGGGATTCCGTCGGCGATGCATTTGAAAAACGGGGCATTGAGCCGGCGGCTCTCAGTCTCGAGAACGCCGCAATCGACATCGACGCCGGCGTTTCGCAAAATTTCAATTCCCCGTCCGCTGACCCGGGGGTCGGGGTCGATGGTGCCCACGACAACGCGGGTAATGCCCGATTCCAATATGGCGTCGGTGCACGGCGGAGTTCGCCCGAAATGGCAGCACGGCTCGTGATTGACAAATAATTCGCAGCCCTCGGCATTGCCGGCGGCATCTTCCAGGGCCGCTATTTCGGCATGGGCTTCGCCGGCGCGGGCGTGATAGCCGCGTCCGACGATCTCGTCGCCGCGCACGATCACACAGCCCACCAGTGGGTTGGGGTGGGTTCGCCCCGTGGCGCGACGGGCCAATTCGATGGCCTCCGCCATGAACTGCTCGTCCCGTTCGCTGGCCTCTGGTGATTGCATCAGGTCTTATTCCTCGCCGCTGCTGATGGCTTTGGCGTCATCGCGGCGGTCCAGATCGCGCAGCTCGTGGAGAAACTCCTCGATATCGCTAAATCCGCGGTACACGCTGGCGAAGCGAATGTAGGCAACCGGGTCGAGGTCGCGCAACTCCGAGGTCAGCGCGGAGCCAATCCAGTCGCTGCTGACCTCGCGGCTGCCCTGCTCTAAAAGTCGGCGTTCAACCCGATTGATGACCTCGTCGATGGCCTTCGTGGAGATCGGTCGCTTGCTGCAGGCAAGGCGAACTCCGCGGGTGGCCTTAACGCGGTCGTAGGTCTCGCGGCTTCCGTCGCCTTTTATGATCTGCGGAAAGACTTCCTCGACCCGCTCGTAGCTCGTAAAGCGGCGCTCGCAATCGCTGCACTCGCGGCGACGCCGCACGGCGGCACCGTCGCTCGCCTGGCGCGAGTCGACGACGCGACTGTTGAGATGACCGCAAAAGGGACAACGCATAAAAGATGCCGTGACTTGGTGCTCGTTCCGACCGGTTGTCAGTCCTGGCCCGGAGTATTCATGAGGTGTCGTGACGAGGCGAAATCAGCGTCAAAAGCGCAAAATCCATGAATAGTCCGGGCTAGCGGGGCGATGCTTCCAATTCGTGGATTCGGCGGACTCGTCGCCGGTGTCGGCCGTCATCGCCGGGATCAAAGGAAGTATCGAGAAAGGTGGCCACGGCCTCGCGGGCCGTATCGGGGCCGATAAGTCGCTGGCCGAGGCACAAGATGTTGATATCGTTGTGCTCGCGGGCCAGACGGGCCTGCAAGGGGCTTAAGACGACGGCGGCGCGCACGCCGTGTATCTTGTTGGCGGCGATGGACATGCCGATGCCGGAGCCGCAGATCAAGATGCCGCGATCGGCCTGGCCGGCGGCGACCTGACGGGCGACGCGGGCGGCAAAATCCGGGTAGTCCACCGATTGGGGATCGCCGGGGCCCAGGTCTCGCACCGTGCAGCCGCGATCGCGGAGCCAGTCGACGAGGTCGGCTTTCATCTGCAGGCCGGCATGATCGGCGGCCAGAGCGACGTCGACGGCGTCGACGGCCTCGGAGACGGCGCCGGAGCGGGCGTCTACAAGCTCCGCCAGATCGGCCAGGGTATGCACCGATTCCAGCGACTTCTCGTCCAGCTCGCCCAGTCCGAAGACCTCCTCGATGCGCCACACCAGGGTGACCACGTCGAGGCTTGTCGCGCCCAGATCCTCGACAAATCGAAGATCCGGCGTCAGCTCGTCGCCCTCGATCTCAAAGACCTCGGCGACGACGTCGATGACGCGTTGTTCGCTTCCCATGAACTCGGCCCGAAGAGGAGAGTTGGATCACAGATTGGCCTCGGTGCCGGTGGGCGACCGGGGCGAATCGGCTCAGTAGATATCCCACTTCTCAATGACCTGCTCGTCGCGGTAATAGCCGCAGTCCATGCACGCCCGGTGGGGACGCTTGGGAGCATAGCACTGCGGGCAGCGCTGCAGATTCGGGGCCGCGATCTTGTCGTGGTTCGCCCGGCGCGACCGGGTCTTGGCCTGCGATTTTCTTTTCTTTGGTACAGCCATGGCATTTCTCCTGTAGCTCGAAGCCGACCGAAGTCGGCCCCGTTATCTTCGTCTCGAGCAAAAGGCCCGAGGGCATTCAAAATTTAGGAATCGTCGTCTTCCTCGAGGTCGATTTCTTTTAATTTCGACCATCGCAAATCCATGGAGTTGGCCTCGTTTTCATCGAGGACCTCGTCGCCGACGAGCCGCTCATACGCCGTATCACAGGCGTCGGAGAGGCTGTCGGGGCAGGCCGGAAAGTCCGGCAACTCCAGAAGGACTGCTTCGCGGAGCAGGGGACGCAGATCAATGATCTCGTCGTCGTAATAACTTACGTTCATATCCGATTCATCAAGGACGATCTCGTCTTTTCCCTTATACGATTCATCCCATGAAGGGCGAGACATCAACACGAATTCCACGGACTCGTCAAGGTTTATCTCGCGCCACTCCAGACAACGCCCGCACTTATAATAAAACGTTCCCTCGATATACCCACCCAGATGCACGGTGGTATCCACCAACTGGGCGTCCAACTCGGCGCGGAACGGCTCGTCCTCATCGATTTTCAGCGCGGCTTCGACGTTGGCCAATAGCCAGGGCGCCGACCTGCCGGGAACCTCGAAGTCCAACTCCAGAGCTTCGCCCTGAAAATTGAGGAGGTCCAATTCGAAAGATGTATTGCTCATTTTACTGGTCTGGTCTGTTCAGATGATGAGCCGAAAGTCGGCCCGTGTTCTTACAGAACGGGCGGTTGCTCGTCAAACTACCTAACAGTTGAGGAGGCAGAGAATTCCTCCAGCACTGCCTCGCACATCACCAGCGCTCCCCAAAAACCTCCAGAGGTCACCAGCGCCACCAGAGAATCCCTTCCCCAGTGGGCTCTGAATTGCGGTTAAGTCTTCGGAATAATCAGGGACCTTTATCTGATAGGTGGGCTGCTTTCCACGAAAAGCGGGGTGGTTGTTTACGGCACGAACCCTTTCTCCCTCCGGGGGAAATGTCGAGCGCAGCGAGACAATGGGGGAGTTTCGGAGCAACCACGATGAACAATAGGGCTCCCCGATCTCCCCCTCAGACTCACATACAGCGCTCGCCAACTCCCCCGAAGGGAGAGCGGACTCTTCATGTGACTCCTATGGTTCGATGGACCCCGCCACCGGAGATGCCTTTAGCCGCAGGCGAGGGCGGTGGGGTATTAGCTAGCTGCAGGCGAGGGCGGTGGGGTATTCCAAAAACTTAATCGCAATTCAGAGCCCACGGGGGAAGGGGATCTCTGGCGCGGTGGCAAACCCTGGGACGATTTTTTTGGGGGGGGACTTCATGAGCAATTCATCGGCGCCTTGCGCCGAGGTCACTCCAACTCCGGCGGTGTGGCCCGGCCGTCGTCGTCTCGCCCCCAGCATTTCAACTCGTCGTCCGTGGTCACCCCACAGCTATGGGAATACCCGGCATAGATCTGACTGAACGTGCCCTCGGGAGGAACGCTGGCGAGGTGCTCTCCATCGGATCCGTCGGGTTCGCTGCCATGGCCCCAACATTCGACCTTATCGTCGATGGTCACCGCACAGGTATGTATCCCGCCGGCGCTGACCTGTTTGAATTGGCTAGAAGGCGGATTGGAACGCCCTCCGCCATTGCTTCCCCAGCATGTGAGTTCATTATTCGGCCTCACCCCGCAGGTATGCAAATAACCGGCACTGATCTGCAGGAATTCACCCTCCGGAGGCTCGGTCTGGCCAAAATCCAATTCCGATCCCGGATCGAGATCGAGGCCCCAACAACGAATTGTATTATTGGTTCGAATCCCGCAATTATGCCATGCGCCGGCACTGACCTGCTTGTATTCGCCGGAGGGCGCCGAGATCTTGCCATACCTAGGCGCACCCCAGCATTCAATCTCGCCCTCTGTGGTCACTGCACAGCTATGTTCTTGCCCCGTACTGACCTGCTTAAATTCACCGGAAGGGGCGTCTGTTCGTCCATGTCCACTCCCACCCCAGCAATCTATCTCGTCGGCTATCGTCAATCCGCAGGTAAACGACCCTCCGGCTGAGATTTCACGAAAGACTCCTTCCTCTACTGCCGCAGGCTGAGAGCTCCAGCAAATTGCTTTGCCGGAAAGGGTCAGACCACAGGAGTGGACTCCTCCGGCGGTGGCGTGTTTCCAGCCACAGGGCTCCTCGTCGCCACAATGGATGCCGTCGTTCATCGAGTCCTCGCCACCACAACCACTCATGAGCGACAGGACAACCGCAGAGAGCGCGATCAATGGAGCTATCAGTGACGAACGACCGGGGAATATACGGGATTGTAGTGAAGACATGTTGCTCACCTAAACCATTAGTGAGGTTAAGTATCGATGATCATGGGCCGAGTGCGCTACAAATCGCAATCCGGTCCGTCCTCATCATTCTCTTCACCAGGGAATACGTAGGCGTTCGGCAGCCCGGTGCTTCCGTCGAGAGGCCCGCAGGGCCGGTC
>SKQC01000028.1 GCA_007119175.1 Myxococcales bacterium
AGATGACCCGGGCAGGTCTCCTCCATCTCCTCGCGGTAGACATCGATGGCCATATTTATCTGCTCGGGCGTCGGCTCCGTGGCGGCCGGCGCATCCAGCGCTTTTTCAAATTGCTCTTCCGCCTTTTCGCACTCACCAGCGTGCTGATAGGCCCGGCCCAGATTGGTATGAGTCACATTGAGTTGTCCCAGATCGAGGGAGGCCTCAAAAAGCCGCACCGCGGCGGCGTAATCGCCCTCGGAAATGGACTCCACGCCCCGATCATTGAGGTCGAGCTGACCCTCTGAGGGCTCGATAAGATCGTCGTCATCGGCCCAGGCAGTGGCGCTCAAACCCAGCACCATCGCCCCGACCAACATGCTCCATAATGCGCGTTGCATCGTCGTCGTCCTCGTCTTTCCTGCGGCGTTCGTCGGCAGTCCGTAGCTTATTCGATTCAGCTCGATGCCACCATAGCGTAAAACTGCCGGGGGCCAAATGCCGCTTCGTCGCCGTCATTGAGCCAGCCCACCGTCACTGATATCCCAATCGTAGTCGTTGATCAGCGTGTCACGAGCTGCTTCCCCGGCTGTGGAATATTCGGAATCTCCTGCCTCGAAGGGGACCTCGTTCTGAACAGACTGCCCGGCCCACCCGTTGAGAAGCGCATCGTAATTCGATGCGGATAGGGTCACACTACTGAACATTTCGCTCATGGTCGTCACGCTGGTCACGTCCCATCCTCCTATGTTCTGATCGAATGACGACGCTCCAAGAAACATCCGCCTCATACTTGTTACCTCTCCGGTATCCCATCCTCCTACGTCCTGATTGAATGATGATGCGTTCTGAAACATCGAAAGCATATTCGTTACGTTTGAGGTATCCCATCCCCCTATGTCCTGATTGAATGACGACGCACCCCAGAACATCCGGTCCATGCTTGTTGCCTCTCCGGTATCCCAGCCTGCTATGTCCTGATTGAACGAAGAGGCGTCTTCAAATACCCCTGTCATGTCCGTTACGTTTGAGGTATCCCATCCCCCTATATCCTGATTGAATGACGACGCATTACCAAACATCGAACGCATGTGCGTTACCGCTCCGGTATCCCATCCTTCTATGTCCTGATTGAACTCCTCTGCGCTATGAAACATATAATTCATAGTCGTTATATTTGAGGTATCCCACTCGTTCATCGCCGGATTGCCCGTCAAACTAGTACAGTCCCGAAAGGCACTGCTCAGGTCTGTCGTCCCAGTCAAATCAAGGGTATCTTCAGCCGTTATCACCAGGTTGCTAGCGCCACTGAACGCTCCTTCCCATGAAAAGCCGTCCGAATCACCGATTTGCAGAATCCCCCATTGGACGATCTCCTGAATCTTTTCGACATCACCGCCATTCGAAAACTGCCATCCATCAATTAGTCCGGTGATTTCGACGGTGTATGTGCCGGGGTCGGCATAGGTGTGGGTAACCTCAGCTTGATTCCAGGTGGTGATCTGGACTGGCTCGGTCCCATCGCCCCAATCTACAGTAAAATCGTAGGTACCGTAATGCACGAGAGGGAGCGTAATCTGGTCGTCCCCCGATGTACCGGCCTCGTCTGTCTCCCAGGTCGAAATAAAGGGCTCACCGAGGTCGCGGTATCCCGCCACCGGCGGATCGGAATATTCCGGTCTGACGACGCCGGAGGCGTTGGCTTCGACCCGATAATAGCGCGTCGAACCGTCGACCGGCGCCGTGGTGTCGTCACACGTAAAATCGGCGACGCAATCCTCGCCGATGGCGACATAATCGGCGTTAGCGTCGTCCTCGTCGGTGCGTTGCCACTCGGTGGACAGCTCGCCGACGCCGATATGACCGTCTTCCGGTCCGGAGATGGCGCCCACTTCGCTTGCCGAGTTCACGGCGCGCACTCGGTAGGTTGACGGGTCGCCCGGAAGCGCTGTGGCGTCGTCGAGCTCCAGCGCGACGTATTCCAAAAACTCGCCCTGGCTCGCCGTTACGTTGCCCACCTCGATGGTCGGCGCGTCGGCGCCGCCATCGGAAAATAATGTGATATCACCTATGTCGGACCAGCTTCCGCCGTCGATCTCGAGCTCATAAGACGTCACCGGATAGGCGTCTCGATTGCCATCGGCCGTCGCTGACGGGTCACTTTCTCCACCGTCGTTGACCGCCACCACATGGTACGTATGCGTCGTTCCATCATCGGCAGATGGCTCAGTCCAGGTGATGACCACCTCGTCTTCGTAATCCCCGCTGCTGGCATTGAAATTCGGCGGTGCGTCGGGCGCATCTCCCTCGTCGGCACCGGTGTCATCATAGCTCGTGGCAGTGACGGGCTCGGTGGTAATTTCCGTACCGTCTCGGTAGACCCGATATCCGTCGGCGCCGTCCACGCCGTTCCAGGTGAGCGCGACGAACTCCGTTGACGTCGTGCTGGCTGAGAGCTCGGTGGGCACCGACGGCGGCACCAATTCGTAATTCGCCTCCACCTGCTCGACCTCTGCGCTGCTGACATCCAGGGTTTCAGATCCGGTACCCTCATAAAATTGACCGTCGTATTCGACGCTATTTACGGTGACCGAATACTCGCCGGGCACCAGATCTTCGAGGATCGTCGAATCAACCACGGTCTCCTGGTAGCTATCGGGGCCGGCGACCTCGATATCGGCGTCATGGTCGTCCAGATCGCCACTGACCAGGATCTGTAGTTCGCCAAATACGAGTTGGTAGACCACCTCTACATCGGCATCTTGATTGCTTTCGACGACCACAGTTTGCGTCGCCTCTTCGGGCTCGTAGACTGTCGATCCATCTTCGATATCCTGAACGACCACATCGTATTCGCCGGGCATCAGATCGGTGAGAGTCGTATCTCCCGTCACGACCTGTGAGAACTCATCGGGGCCGTCGACCGCGAACTCGCCGTGCAAACTCTCCGGCAATCCGAGGGCCTCAATCGTCAGCTCCCCGGAAACCGTCTCGTATGCCACAGTCACCGTCGCCGTTTCGTCAGCGACGACCTCCACCACCTTCGAGTCAGCCTCGTACGTCGCCGGCCCGTCGAACACATCACCGGGCTCCACCGAATAGTCTCCCGGCTCCAGATCGTTGAGCGTCTCTGAGGTTGTCAGAATGTCCACCATTACACCGTTGGGCGTTAAGATCTCGACATCGCCTTCCACGCCTGAGGGCAATCCATCGATATCCACCTGCAGCTCGCCGAGCGGGGTCACATAGCCCATATCGGCGTTGCTCAGCTCCGAGTTCGCTCCGTCGGCATCGACGAGCACCCGGTAGTAGCGCGGTGTTCCGTCGCTCGGCGCGTCCATATCTTGTTCGCTCGTCGACGTCGCCCCGGTAAGATCCGAGTAGTCGGCGTCGCTGTCACCGGCTGAGCGCTGCCATTGGTAGTCCAGCTCCCCGGAGTCCAGGTCGCGATGGCCCGCTTGTTGGCCCGACTCATCGCCAGATCCCGTGTCGTTAAATGCCCGGACTCGGTAGCTCGATTCTTCGCCCGGAGCGGTATCGGTGCCGTTGAGATCGAGCTGCACATAGTCCAGAAAATCGCCCTCCGACGCCGTCGCCACGCCGGGGTCAATCGCCGGGGCGTCGGCACCGCTATCGTCAAACTCCGTATCGCTTCCCACATCGGACCAGCTTCCGCCGTCGATCTGTAGCTCATAGGACGTCACGGGATAGCCGCTTCGATTCCCTTCGGCAGTCTCCGACGCCTCGCCGTCGCCGCCGTCATTTATCGCCACCACCTGATAGGTATGCACAGCGCCGCCGTCGACGCCCGGCTCGTCCCAACTGAGCTCGACGCGATCGGCATAAGTGCCGCTCGTCGCCGTCAGCGTCGGCGCCTGCGGTGCGCTTCCCTCTTCGGCGCCGGTATCGTCATAAGATGTCGCAGTTACGGTAGCCACAGCCGTGCCGTCGCGCTCGATGCGGTATTCTTCAGCGCCACTCACAGCATCCCAGCTAAGCGCCACATGGTCGGGCTCACTACTCGCCACCAACCCCGTCGGCGCCTCCGCCAGCGTCAAAAACTCCTCGACCCCGCCGTAACTCGTCCCATCTGCATTCGTAATATAGGCCCGCACGAAATAGGTCGTTCCGCCGGATAAGCTGCCCACAGTCTGCTCAAAACTCCCGCTCGAATCGAGGCTGCCGAGGTCGGTGCAATCGGCGCCCGATCCGTGGGTCGGATCGGCCATCGTGCCGTAGCAAAACCCATGGGCCGACGGAGGCGGACTGCCCAGCTCCAGGAGATTGGCGTGAAATGTGGCCTCGTCGGTGTCGACCGCCGTCACAGGCTCTGTCGTCAGCGATGCGTCGGCGGAGCGAAATCCGGTGACCACGTCCGTATTCACGGTCGCCGCGCCGGCGGCGCTGATCGCCAGATAATACGAGCGAATCGAGCCATCTGACGGAGCCGAATCATCGTCGTATTGGTCGCCGTCATCGGTGGCCGGCGAAAATAGGGCATCGAACGATACGGGGTTATCCTCATCGGAGTAAAACCACTGGTAGTAAAGCGTGTCATCGACGTCGCGTTCCCCTTGAGCCTCCTGCGATTCGGCGCCCTCGCCGGCCTCGCTGAGCGCCCGCACCCGGTAGCTCGCCGAATGGCTCTCCACGTCGACCGTGCCCGAGTGATCGAGGGCCACATGGGTTTCGAAATCACCTGCCGAGGCGCTTGCCTCGCCGGGCGTAATCGTCGCCATCGGCGCCTGCTCGTCCTCGTATTCCTCGACCAATCCCACGTCGAACCAATCACCGTCGTCGACGCTCAATTCGTAGTCGTCGACCTCGAAGGTGGCGCGACTGCCGGTAAATTCCTGACTCAACTCGCTCGTAGCATCCGGGTAGACCGCCTCCACCTCGTAGAGATGTTCCTCGGCATCGGGCACCTCTGCGGTATCCCAGCTCACCAGCACATATTCTGTCGACGTCTGGTCGCTTGCCACCACATTCTCCGGCGCCATCGGCGCCTCACCGGCGGCGGCCCCGGCGTCCTCGAAACTCCCCGCCGATGCCTCGACCGTGGCGATTTCATCGCCATCTCGGTAGATGACGAATTCCTCGACGTCCTCCGCCTCGTCTGGCTCCCAGCTAATTTCGACATAGTCGGTATGATCGCCGTCGCTGACCTCCACACCTTCCGGCACTTCAGCGTCGGTGGAAAACCCGATATCGTCGGCGTATTCTCGACTCGATCCCACCGTCGCAAAGGCCCGCACAAAATAGCTTCGCCCCGCCCGCAACTCGTCGGTGGTAAATTCGAAGCTTCCCACCTGACCGACAGATCCCAGCGAGTGGCAATCTCCGTTGATCGGTGTGGGTTGCTCATCTCGACTCCAACAAAACCCGTGGTCCGTAACTTCATCGATTGGAAGCTCGGTAATCTCTGCCGAAAACGTCGCCGACGTTGCCGAGTTAGTCTGTGCCGACGAGGTCTCGATTGCGAGGACCGGACAGGGAGTAGCGCCGTCACAACTGGTGGCCTC
>SKQC01000370.1 GCA_007119175.1 Myxococcales bacterium
ACGCGAAGAAAACACTGATTGGAACCGCAAAGGACGCGAAGAAAACACTGATTGGAACCGCAAAGGACGCGAAGAAAACACTGATTGGAACCGCAAAGGACGCAAAGAAGCGCGAAGAAAAGGCACAGAATTCGGGCTTGGGAGTTTGGTGGGAATCGCGGTCTTTTCCATCGCCGGCGGCGATCTTCGAAGATCGACGCCAATCGCAAATGGACGACGGATATCGCCGTAGATCGACTGTTCGCCCCCAAAATACGCTTTCTTTGTCCTTATCTTTGTGCTTCTTCGCGTCCTTTGCGGTTCCAGGCCGTTGGCTTGCGTTGGCGCGGTCGTCCATGCAGACTGTCGCACCCGCCCGCGGGTCGTTCAGGAGTAAATTGGCGGGGTGATTCGTTCAGATTAAAGAGCGGCTAGAAGTCTCTGCGTCTGCAACGCATAATTTTTTGACGAGAGAAGCGAGATTATGAAAACGACCGACTCCGATAGCAAAGTTCGATGCTCCTTTTGCGGCAAGGAAGCCCGCGATGTGACAAAGCTCATCGCCGGTCCCGAGGTGCATATCTGCGATGAATGCGTCTCTCTGTGCCGCGAAATCATTGAGGAGGACCGTCAACGCGAGCCGGAGCGCGAAAAAGAGCTCGAAGAGATGCGGCCCACCCGTATCAAGGCCTTTCTCGACGAGCATATCGTCGGCCAGGAGCGGCCCAAGCGGGCGCTGTCGGTGGCGGTATATAACCACTACAAGCGGATCAAAGCGCCGGAGTTGGTGGAGGCCGACGAGATCGAATTTACCGAAGAGGACGAAGGGGTAGAGCTGACGAAGGGCAATATCTTGCTCATCGGCCCCACGGGCTGTGGCAAGACCTTGATGGCCCGCACATTGGCTAAAAAGCTCGACGTTCCGTTTACCATCTCCGATGCCACGAGTTTGACCGAGGCCGGATATGTCGGCGAAGACGTGGAAAATGTGATCAAAAATCTGTGGCTCGCCGCCGATCGCGATGTCGACAGGGCCAGCCGAGGAATTGTGTGCATCGACGAGATCGACAAGGTGGGCCGGCGCGGTGATAGTCCGTCGTCGACTCGCGATGTTGGCGGTGAGGGCGTTCAGCAGGCGCTCTTGAAAATGGTGGAGTCCAATAACGTCATGATCACCCCCGAGGGGTCGCGAAATCGACCGCAACAGGAATTTATCCAGGTCGATACGGCGAATATTTTATTTATCTGCAGCGGCTCGTTTCAGGGATTGACCGATATCATCGCTCGCCGCATCGGCGAGAGCAAGATGGGCTTTGGCTCCGATTTTTCGCAGAAAAAAGAAAGCGGCAACGAGCTTCTGCCGGAGGTGCGACCGGAGGACGTCGTCAAATACGGGATGATCCCGGAATTCGTCGGTCGTTTTCCCGTGATCGTCGCCTTCGATGAGCTCAGCGAAGATATGCTGGTCAAGATCTTGTGGAAGCCAAAAAATAGCCTGGTCAAGCAATATAAAAAGCTCTTCGAATTAGAAGACGTCAAATTGCGTTTTAACGAAGACGCCATGGTGGCCATTGTCCGCGAGGCCATCGAGCGCAAGACCGGCGCCCGGGGCTTAAGGGCGATCCTCGAAGAGGTGATGCTCGATATCATGTACGAGCTTCCAAGCCTGGAGAATGTGCGCGAATGCGTGATCACCGAGGAGAGCGTTCTCAATCGGGAAAAGCCGATGCTGGTCTATGAAAAGCAGTCGGCCTGATGAGAGCACATGCTCGGCAGAGCCGCTTTTCACTGCGCCAGGGAATGCTCTCTTTAGCCCGGATTATTCATGACTCGTCTACTGCGGCTCATCAGCCCCAAAATCGCTTCATTTTACTCCTCGACGATGCGCCGCATCGCCTGTGGGGCTCAATTTTGCGCTTTTGACGCTGATATTGCCTCGTTACGACGCCTCATGAATAATCCGGGTTAGGTTTCCCGTTATTTTGTCCCAAGTCAGGAATCAGCCACGATGATCGAACCGGCACCTCATGCTCAGCGGATTCACGTGCCCCCCGGGAGTCTGTTTACGGGGTTGCGCGAGTATGCCTGCGACGGGGCGGTATTGGAGGCGCGCATCGAGGGAACGGCCGACGAGCCCCGGGTCAGCGCGTGCCGGATTCTGGAGCTGCACGACGTCAATGTCGGCCAGCGCCGTACTCGCCACGATGTGGGGGCATTTTTGCGCCGCTGTCTGCGTCGGATCAAACAGGACGGGCTGATCGTCGTTTTGGACCGTCAGGTGATCTCGATTCCCGCCGATCGCATCTCGGTGGACAAAATCCGCTTTCAGCAATTTTGTTCGCGCAGCAGAGCAGAAGGCCCGTTTAGTTCCTCCGAGGCCCTCATATAGTCACGGCGATCGACGAACGCCGCCAAATCGATACGACCAACCATGTCTGAAGGGAATCAATATCTACTCGGGGATCTGGACCGGATCGGCGATCAGCTCGATCGAAAGAGTGTCTACGCTCCGGCGCTGGTGGTGCTGGCCAATGAGCAGGTGCCGTCGACGGCTCGCGAGTATGTCGATCGGATCCTCGATGGGCAGGGGATATTCTGGGATCTGGCGCCACTGGCGTCGGAGCCCTGGGAGGTCTACGCGGGGTTGTCCGGGTTTTATAGCCAGATGCTGCGGCTCTTGTGTCGAGATATGACTATCGACGTCTGGCCCGGCTGGAGGCGCTCGGAGTGGGTGACCAGCGACTGGCATCCGCTGACTCGGGACTTCGGCTGGAAGGTGGCCTGCCGGGCGCTTCCGGGGGTTGTCTTTCGCCACCAGCAGCCACGGATGCCCGATGCGGCCCGGTATTTTGCGAGCTGGCCACATGGCTGGCTGCGCAATGATGAATGCCGAGAATACGCTCCCTATCTCCATAGCACCCTCTGCGATCTGGCAATTGAGATCGGTCTTGATTGGGAGCTCGACACCCTGCAGCAGCGGCTGCGGCGTCCCGAGCAATTGAGCCGGGACGAGCGCTTTGAGATCCACAATCTATGCGCCGGGCGAACGGAGCGAAAAGTCTGGCAATTCGAGCGCGGCTTTGTGCTCTATGAGGCGATGCGAGGGGCCGTGGAGGCCGACAAAGACCTGTTGTCGGTGGGATATTAGCCCGCATTTCTCGCCACAGGGACGCCCGGATGCTGCACAGAATGCACGATACTCCGCTCGAGACCTGCTCGACGATGCTAAGGCATCGCCTCCGCTGCTCAAGCTGTCGTCTCGCACATTCTGTTTTGCCCCGGGTCCCCTCTGGTGAGAAATGCGGGTTAGTAGTCAGAAAAAGAAGACGCCGAATAGGCCAGGGTGGTCGGGGACCCTTGCCAATTCGGCGTCTGTTAAGTTGTCGACACAGCTCATATGAGCAATGAGGACAACTCATCGTGGAGCCGCATTACGCGGCTCGAATCTAGTTATAAGACGACCATCGTGGCCATTTCGCCTGCGGCAAATTCGGTGGTGACCCCGTCGTCATCATCTTCATCGTCATCGGAGTCCCAGGCGAATTGAGGAAATGGAGGCGGTGATTCCTCGTCATCGTCCTCGTCGTCGTCATCATCGTCGGAATCCCATGCGAATTGAGGAAATGGAGGCGGTGATTCCTCGTCATCGTCCTCGTCGTCGTCATCATCGTCGGAATCCCATGCGAATTGAGGAAATGGAGGTGGTGATTCCTCGTCATCGTCCTCGTCGTCGTCCTCGTCGTCATCGGGAAGAGGGGGCATATCCTGAGCGAATGAGCGTTCCTTGTCCTCATCTTTGTCGCCGCCCTCGCAGGCCGTGTCGTCGGGGTTGTCGACGGGAGTGGCCATTGCTGTCACCGGTGCGGCCAGGGCGATCGCGCAACAGGCAGCGAGTATTTTTCTCGAGAGTTGAGTAGTCATATGTGATTCCTCGGTCTCGCGATGAAAGGTGAATCATTTCTTTGTGTCGGACCAACCCCGAAGATGCGTGGACGTTCGGGAACAGGGTTGTTGGTTTGGGCGCATCTCCAGGGTTGACCGACGGGCAATCTCTTTATTCACATCACATGCCAGTGTCCTGGAAAAACTTAAAATAATTTCCCAGACCTGCTCTAAGTGTTTGATAATCCGGGGGAAGACCGGTTTTGTTTGTCCGATTCGGTCGGTTTGGGTTTATCAAACTACAGTGTGGCAAGTGCTGGATAATGCGTCGCTATGGGCGACATGTTGCAATATGCGACACGATTGGGAGGGCAAGCCACTTCCCCTCGGTGGGATGCCGTCCAGTGGCTCCTACTGGCATGTTGTTTGCGCGTATATCCGTATGGTGGCAATACTCGACGTGTACGGTCACACCGGAGTCGGTGAGGAGACGAATGCGCCTGACATTTAAAATCACCCTATTTTTCATCGGTGGGATTTGTCTGGTCATGGCCTGGCACGGGTTTTCTCGAGTCGATCGAGAGGCTGATTTTTTCGAAACTCAGATCCGTCGCGATCACTATTCGGTAGCACAGCCGCTGGCGATGATGAGCGGGCGAGCCTGGGACCAATTCGGGGAGTCGTTTGCCTATGAATTGGTGGAGAGCGCCAACGAGGCCGACGAGCGAATGCGGATTCGCTGGGTGTGGGCCGATGCGGATAGTCCGGAGCGGATCCGTCCGGAGGCGCCGGACGAGACGGGGGCGATGTTGGCCCGGGGCATGGCGGTCAGTTGGGTGGATCGCGAACAGATCAAAGGGGGGCGACTATATACTTATGTGCCGGTGGTCCTCGATCAGGATCGGGTTGGAGCCCTGGAGTTGTCGGAGTCCTTCGAGCGCTCGCAGGCCTATCTGAGTGACTCCAAGCTGCGGATTGCGACCATGACGCTGTTGATCATTGTCATGGCGGCGGGAATCGCGTGGTTGACGGGGCTGTTGTTCATCGCCCGTCCGGTGGAGGCGTTGATCGGCAAGGCGCGAGCGATTGGCCGCGGCGATCTGGAGACACCGCTTGTGTTAAATGGCTACGGCGAACTGACCCTTTTGGGAAGGGAGATGAACCTGATGAGCGCTCAGTTGGCCACGGCGCGCAATCGCCTCGAGGAGGAGAGCGCGGCGAGAATCGCTGCTCTGCAGCAGTTGCGCCACGCCGATCGCCTCAAGACTGTGGGCACGCTGGCCGCCGGGCTCGCCCATGAACTTGGGACGCCCCTGAATGTGATCGCCATGCGGGCGAAGATGATCGAAACCGGTGAGGTGGCCGCCGATGAAGTGGGGCGCAACGCAACGATCATCGCCGAGCAAACCGAGAGCATCAGCCGGATCATCGGTCAGTTAATGGATTTCGCCCGCGTGCGATCGCTGCAGACCGAAAAAGTCCGAGTGACCTCCGTGATCGAGCAGGCCACGGAATTGGTTCAGCCCATTGCCGAGAAAAAGGAAGTGGAGATAGTCCTCAAGCCGGGTGATGCGTCGCTGGTCGGTGAGATAGACGCCGATCAATTCGTGCAGGTTTTGACCAATTTATTGGTCAATGCCATGCACGCCTGCGACGCTGATGGCGGCGGTGAGGTCGAGATCACGGTCGACGAAATGGAGCGAATCCATCCCGACGAAGACGAACCGGTCATGCGCTCTTATGTCGGCGTCTCGGTGCGCGACGACGGTGTGGGAATTTCCGAAGAGCATCTGGGACAGGTCTTTGAGCCGTTTTTTACGACCAAGGCCGTCGGCGAGGGGAGCGGTCTGGGACTTTCGGTATCCTACGGAATCGTCCGCGAGCACGGCGGTTGGATCGAGGCGGAAAGTGAAGAAGGCGTCGGAACGGAGTTTATCGTGATATTACCGCGCAAAAGCGAGGAGTTGAAATGAACGATCAGGTCATGATCGTCGATGATGATGCCAGCATGTGTGAGGTTCTGGTGGAGAGGCTGATGCGCCGGGGTTACGACGCCGATCACTGCACCAGCGGCAACGAGGCGCTGCAGGCGATCAAGGAGGCCTCTTTTCAGGTGGTGGTGACCGATCTGAATATGCCGGGAATGAGTGGGATCGAGTTTTGCGAGCGCCTCGTCGACCATCGCCCGAACTTGCCGGTGATCGTGATTACCGCCTTTGGCAGCCTGGAGACGGCGGTGGCCGCCATTCGCGCCGGGGCCTACGATTTTTTGACCAAGCCTCTCGATATCGATGCCTTGACGATCGCAATTGATCGGGCCGTGGAGCGCCGCCAATTGGGTGAGGAGGTGGAACGGCTGAGGCGGCAAGTCGGCGAGCGAGATAGTGGTCGGGCGGAGATGATCGGCGACAGCGCTAAGATGCGCGAGTTATTCTCCATGATCGACCGGGTGGCTTCCACGCCGTCGTCGGTGCTGATCACCGGGGAGAGTGGCACGGGAAAGGAATTGGTCGCCCGTGCCCTTCACCGGCGCAGCAAGCGAAAGGACGAGCCCTTCGTGGCCGTCAATTGCGCCGCTCTGCCCGATAGCCTGCTGGAGAGCGAGCTCTTCGGCCATAAAAAAGGAGCGTTTACCGACGCCCGCGACGATAAGGACGGGCTTTTCGTCCAGGCCAACGGCGGCACCTTATTGCTCGATGAGGTCGGCGATCTTCCCCTGTCATTGCAGCCAAAATTATTGCGGGTTCTCGAGGAGCGACAGATTCGGCCCGTCGGTGGCGAGGAGACCGTCGAGGTCGATGTGCGAATCCTGGCGGCCACCCACCGTGATCTGGAAGAGCAGGTAGAGAACGGCAGCCTGCGTGAAGACCTGTATTTTCGGCTCAATGTCATCGAATTGGCGCTGCCGCCGCTGCGTGAACGCGGCCGAGATATTCTGGCGCTGGCCCAGCATTTTATCGAGGACTTCGCCGATCTGTCGGAGCATGTCATCGAGGGGTTGTCGGCGGAGGCCGCGCGGGCGTTGATGCAATACGACTGGCCGGGCAATGTGCGGGAGCTTCGAAATTATATCGAGAGGGCCGTCGTATTGGCGCTGCAAGACCAGATCACTCCCGAGGATCTGCCGGCCCGGGTGCGAGGTGCCGGGCGTCAGGGCATCCAGCAGGGATCCGCCGTCGATATGCTGGCGTTGCAGGCCCAGCTTGGAAAGGGCGGAATGCCGACGATGAGCGAATTAGAGGCCCAGTATATCGCTTTCGTATTGCGGCAGACCGAGGGCAATAAGTCGCGGGCCGCCGAGTTGCTGGGCTTTGATCGCACCACCTTGTACCGCAAGATCGATCGCTACGAGATTGACGCCGCCGCCATCGTCGAGGGAGAGCAGTGAGCGGAGCGCCGTATAATAAAAAGACGAATACCCTCTCCAGCTCGCTGTTGGCCTGGTTGGGCGGAGTGCTCGGCGTGGGGGCGGCGATCATTGTGGTCGTGCTAACTCAGGGGGCCGGTGGGTTTGGCGACTCCAATGAGGTGGCGCCGGTTCATGTCGAGGAATTTCGGGTTGCCGAGCCGCTGACGCATCCCACGGATACCTCGCTGCGAGCTCAGTTGGAGACGATTACGGCGGTCACCGAGCCCTTCGACGAGGTGGAGGCGGCGGTGGAGGAAAAGCCCGAGGAATTGGCGGATAGCCAGTCCGAGCTGGAGAAACAATGTGTCTCGGTCCTCAAGGAGATGGCCTTTTGTTCCAATGAGGATGCTTTTTTGGATCGCATCGGCACCGCCTCCAATCTGCGCACCAGCGAGGAGCGGGAGCGCTTTATGGAACGAGTCCATATCTGGTTTGAGCCCGGTGGCACACGCCGTGATTGCGAGGCACTTTTCGACGAAGACGAGTCAGTGGCCAATGAAAGCGCAAAGCCGATGTGGCAACGCTCCTCGCTGGCCAGTGAATTGGTCTGTGACGATTTTGGCCGGGTCTTATTGGACGCCCAGGCATTTGAGTGGCTCGGCTGGTTTTGGGAGAGCTGAGAGGGCTCCCCGTTGATTTGCTACACGCTTTTTCGTAGCGTCCATTTTGTCCATTGGCGGGCCGTTCGGTCTGCAGAATTTTCCACGACGAGAACGTTATGAGTAAGAAAGTACATATGGTGTCATTGGGGTGTCCTAAAAATCGGGTCGACTCCGAGGTGATGGTGGGCCTTATCCAGGAGGATGAGACCTTTGAGATGGTCGGCGACAGCGAGGAGGCCGACATCGTCGTGGTCAATACCTGTGGCTTTATCGATGCCGCAAAAGAGGAGTCGGTAGATACAATCCTGGAGATGGTGGACAAGAAAAAGCGCGGTGACCTGTCCAGAGTGGTGGTCACCGGCTGTTTATCGCAGCGCTATTCCGAGGAGCTGGAGGTGGAGATCCCCGAGGTCGACGCCATGTTGGGGACAAAGACCTTTACGTCGATCAATGATGCGCTACACGGGAATCTGGAGGATAAAAGTTATATCCAGCCCGGCAGCTTTATCATGGATCACGAAGTGGCGCGGACGAATACGGTCCGCGGCGGCACGGCCTATCTAAAGATTGCCGAGGGTTGCTCGCGCTCGTGCAGCTTCTGCATCATTCCCACCATTCGCGGCAAGCAGAGCAGCCGTACCATCGACGACGTCGTTGCCGAGGCCCGCAGTCTGGGGCGTTCCGGGGTCAATGAATTGGTTCTGGTCGCTCAGGATATGACCAGCTACGGCATCGATCTCGATCCGCGCAAAAATCGCGACTATCTGGTTCGACTGCTCCGGCGTCTCGAAGAAGAGGCCGTCGAAATCGAGTGGGTGCGTCTGTTGTATATGTATCCCTGGAATTTTACGGACGAGCTGGTCGACCTGTTTCGCCAGGGCGAACGCCTCGTGCCCTATGTGGATATGCCGCTGCAGCACGTCAATCGCCGGATCTTGAAGTCCATGCGGCGAAATATCCAGCGCGACGCGCAAAAAGAGCTTATTGCTCGGCTTCGAAGTATTGACGATCTGGTGTTGAGGACGAGTCTTATTGCCGGGTATCCGGGCGAGACGGACGAGGAATTTCAGGAGTTATACGACTGGGTTGAGGAAGTGCAATTCGACAGGGTTGGCGTCTTTATCTACAGCCCGGAGAAGGGGACGCCGGCGGCGGAGATGGACAACCAGGTCGAAGAACACGTCAAGGTTGAGCGCCGAAATGCGCTGATGGAGTTGCAGCACGGAATCAGTGAAAAGAAAAACGAAGATTGGGTGGGGTATACCACGGAGGTCATCGTCGACGGAGTCTCAGAGGAGCACGAATTTGTTCTCGAGGGCCGCCATTACGGACAGGCTCCAGATATCGACGGCGTCGTGTATCTGAGCTTTGATTATGGCGGCGATATTCCGACGCCGGGAGACTTCGTGGAAGTCGAAATCCAGCAGTCGACGGCCTACGATTTGATGGGCGCTGTGATTCCGAAAGACCCGTTGGGAGTTAAAAAAGGAAAGATATCGCTGGCGGGAAGTACCCGGTAGCGGAGTCTAAAAAGATAAGGAGCTACAGTGAAAGAGATCACGTTTAAGGAACTTGCTGAGCGACGCGAGGAGGAAGATCTGCGCCTCATCGATGTGCGCGAGGAAGATGAATTTGGAGAGGTCCACGTCAAAGGGGCGGAGCTATTTCCGCTCTCGAAGATCCGGCAGGGAGAGTTGCCGGAGCCCGACGAGCGGCCCGTGGCGGTGATCTGCCGGTCCGGTGGGCGAAGCGCGATGGCCTGCAAGATTTTTGAAAAGGAAGGGTTTGAGGAATGCACAAACGTCGACGGCGGCACAATGGCCGCCGTGGACGCCGGAGAAGAATATGTGGAGCGCCCGGAGTAACCCGGATTATTCATGACTCGCCTACTGCGGCTCATGAATAATCCGGGTTAGGGGCGCGCGCAGTTAGCTGTCAATCGCCCGGCGTGGGAACGAATTCGCCCTGCGGCCAGGCGATCTCGGTGGGAGTTTCGGCGGTGATATAATCACCGGTGTCGTCCTCGCCGATGCCGAGTCGTCCGTGATCGTGGCGTCCCCAGCAGCGGATAAATCCGCGGTCGTCGAGAGCGCAGGAATGCTCGTCGCCGGCGGCGATATCGGTAAAGCTCAAGCCGTCGTCGACATCGATGGCGACCGGTTCGTTGCTCTCGGAGCCACCGGTGCCCAATTGGTGTCGGATATTCTCACCCCAACAGTAGACCGTACCATTTTGGTGGAGACCGCAGGAGTGCTCATCACCGGTGACGATGTGGACGATATTGTCTCCGTCTTCCACGCGCTCCGGGGTCGGCCAGCTATTGTCGTCGCCGGCTCCGAGTCGTCCGGCACTGCCCTCGCCCCAGCAATAGGCGCGCTCGCCGGTGCCACCGGAGGAACCCACAGCACAGGTATGTTCGGTGCTCGACGAGATGGAGTCGGCGTCGCGAGTGACAAAATCGCCCAACACCTCTTCAGGGGTCGCTGCCTGTCCGGAGTCCTCGTTGTTGCCCAGGCGCCCTCCGCTTTGATTACCCCAGCAAAATAGCGCTGATCCGCCACCCTGGCGTCGGGCGGTCGCGCAGGTGTGTTCGTCGCCGGCGGAGACATCGAGCCATTCGTTTTCCGTGCCGCCGGGGAGGGCGACGGAGTACATCTCGCCGTCGGAAGTGGCGCTCTCATTTCCGAGTTGGCCATCGCTATTGGAGCCCCAGCACAACAGGTCGCCGGAATCGGAGCTACCGTCATCGGCGCGGATCGCACAGGTATGCGAGCCACCGGCGGAGGCGGTCTTCCATGGCCCGTCGTCGACCTTTTCGGCCTGAGTGTTGTTCTGAGGACTAAAGCCGAGCTGATTGTTGGAGTTGTCACCCCAGCAATATAGCTCGTCGTCGTCGTTGATGGCACAGGTATGTTCGCCGCCGGCGGTGACCATACGCCAGTTGCGGTTGAGCACCTTGTCAGCGGTCGCAACTTCGGACTGCGTGGTGCCCACGCCGAGCTGTCCGGCGTTATTTCGACCCCAGCACCAGAGGCTGCCGTCTTCGACGATGCCGCAGGTATGACGGGCGCCCGCCTCTACAGTGACGAAGGCGGGCGGCGGCGGATAAAAGAGGTAGGTCTGCGGTCCTTTGCAGTGTTCGTCGCCCTGGCGCCCACCAAAATTGGTGGCGCAGGCTTCGACGAGGAGGTGGACATCGTCGAGATCTTCGTCGGGAAATTCCAGCTCGAAGGGCTCTTCTAGAGAACAGTCGGTTTCGGTGATCTCGAAGTCGTCACCCTCCCAAAAACAGGAGAGCTCGCAATCGTCACGGGAGCAGGTGGCAGAATACTCGTCGGGAAAATAAAATGCCGAGTCTGCCGCGCCCGGTTCGTATTCTTCGGCGTCGTCGAGGCCGAAGTCAAAGTCGTATAATACCAGGGTCTCTGCTATGTCGGGCGCTGAGTGGTCCTCGTCGTGATAGGAGCGCACCTCAAAATAAAAATAGCCCTCTTCGATGTCGAATTCCGGACTGTCCTGATCGAGATAAAACGGCGATTCACAGCCGAACCACTCGTCATCGGCGTCGAGTCGGCATTGCGACACGCAGTTGCGAGGCTCGCAATCGAAGCGATATTCCAGCTCGAAATCGTCGGGATCGATGACGACGCGATCGTCGGTGTCGATGCCGGGGTGCTGAAAGAGGTTGATCGCTGGATCGGGGTCGCTGCTGGAGCAAGCCGTGGTGATGACGAAAATGGTGAGTACGAGCAAGAGTGTTAGATACCGCATGCAGACCTCAGTGTTGGAAGAGAGGGGAACCTCGTCAGTCCCCTCTGAGTGACGCTTAAAAGTCGGTGAACCGCGCCGCCGACGATACCAGAAGACGGTGGGCGGTGAAAAGTTTTCTCGTCCTCATCGGGCGTGTGGCCAGTAGATGAGTGCTGGTGCCAGGGCGTCGTCGGTGTCTCCGGTTCCCAGGGCGCCATCTTCGCCGAGTCCCCAGCAATAAAGGGCTTCGCCTCCGTTGTCGATGGCGCAGGTATGGTTGGTGCCGGCGGAGATCGCATCTAAGGGGTGAAAATTATTGGAGGTAAACTCCGTGAAGTCCACGACGGTTGGCTCGTCGTGGTAACTGGCTGCGTCGTCGGTGCCCAATTGACCAGAAGCATTGCTGCCCCAGCAAAAGGCCAGCGAGGAGCCGTCCAGTGAGCAGGTGTGTTTGCCGCCAGCGCTGATGGCAGTGGTGCCGCTGCTGTCATGGACCAAAAGCGGATAAGCCGGCTCTGTGCCGGGATCGTCGAGGCCGAGGCGGCCATCATTGTGTTTTCCCCAGCAAAACGCGGCGTCGTCGCCGTCGGTGGTGGCGATATAGCAGGAGTGTCGGTCTCCCGTGGTCAGCGCGATGACCTCGTCGGCCGATTCACCGATCGCCGGAGAAGTGAGGTGCGGCGTGGAGCGATTGGGGTTGGCGATTCCATCTCCGAGCTGGCGATCTTCGCCCTTGCCCCAGCAATAGGCGACGGTGTCGCCATACGACGAGCCGCCGGCGTCGTTTTCGGCCAACGCGCAGACATGGCCGATTCCGGCATCGAGTGCAGTCCAGGCGACGGGATCGACGTCAGGCTCCGACTCGTCGGGAAGCTCCACTTTGTTGAGGCCATCGAGGTCGGGGGAGTCGACGCCTAGATTTCCGTAAAAGTCGGTGCCCCAGCAATAGATCTCGCCGTTGTCGTTGAGCGCGCAGCCAAAGCCGGCGCCGGCGGCCACGGATTCCCAGGTATGCTCGTCATCCAGCAGGGTCGGCTCGTGATATAGACCGCCGCTGTCGGCGGGGTCGACGGCGCGGGAGATATTATTTCCCCAGCAATATAAGTCGCCGTCGGTGGTAATTGCGCAGGTGTGGACGTCTCCGGCCGCGACTTTCCTCCAATGAGCGACACTGCCATCGGCAAAGGTGATATGGCGCGGATAGGGCTGTATCTCGGAATTTCCGGGCCCAAACCCGAGGGGGTGTAATTCGCCGTTACCCCAGCACCACAGCGAGTCGTCGTCGAGCAGCGCACAGCTCTGCAGGCGATCGGTGTCGACGGCTCTCCACACCGGGTCGACATATTGGAAGGTGTAGCTCTCAGTGACACAATGCTCGATATCGCCGCCGAAATCGGTGGTCGAACACGCCTCGAACTCCAAATCGACGACCTCGTCAGTGTCGTCGGGAACGGCGAGGAAATAGGTCTCATCCGGTGAACAATCGCTTTGCGGTGAATCTCCGTCGCTCCACTGGCAGCTCGTCTCACAATATGGGTGGGAACAACTGACGGTATAATCGCCGACTCGGGGATGGGAGAATTCGATGGGCTCGCTGGAGTCTAGTTCCTCGATCTGGGCTTGCAGATTGTAGAAGATCAAAATGGAGTGGGTATCATCGTCGAGCAGCGATTGATCGCCGTCCACCAGGCGAACTTCGGCGACGTTAGGGCCCTCGCCGATATCGTCGATGTGCACCTCGAAGGGCGATGTGCAGGCGGCGAATTCGCCGGGATCATCGTCGTCTCCGAATCGGCATTCCAACATATCGTCGCAGTCGTCGGGCCCGCACTCCAAATCGAATTCGACGAATTCACCGGTGTCCTCGGTAAAAATCGTGAGGGCGTCGCCGGGACCGGTGATGGTGACCCAATAATCGACGGGGACGTCGGCGTCGGCGTCAGCGTCAGCGTCAGGTGTGGGCTGCTCGGTGTCGGCGTCCTCAGTGACGTCGGCATCCGGTATCTGTGTATCCTGGGCATCGTCGGTATCGGCTGCGTCGAGGTGCTCCGCGTCCGGCGATCCGGCGTCCGGATCTTCTCCCTGCATATCGGTGTCGACGGCGAAAATACAGGCTGACGCGAAGCTGCAGGCCAGAGCGGCAATCATAAGATAGTGCAACGTCCGGTTCATTTGGTGATCCCGGGCATTAGTAGTGGAAACCCGCACAGAAATTTGACTTCATTAGCCCGGATTATTCATGACTCGTCTACTGCGGTTCATTAGCCCCAAAATCGCTTCATCTCACTCCTCGACGATGCGCAGCATCGCCTGGGGGGCTCGATTTTGCGCTTTTGACGCTGATTTCGCCTCGTCACGACGCCTCATGAATAATCCAGGTTAGGGACCGAAAAATAATGGCCCATTTGATGATTCAACGCAAGATTGGGAAGGGGTGGGTTAGTGAAAATCGCGTGACTTCGTATCCGCCGGGGCTCGCGGCAGTTTTGGCACCCAGAGATAGCGGGCCAGTAGATGGGTGACCCCTTCCTGGTTTTGAATGCGCCCGGAGATACCGAGAAATGCCTGGGTGCGAAGTAGCACCTTATAGCGCTCGACGATGTCCGGGAAGACGACGATATTGGCCAGCTCCGTTTCGTCTTCCATGGTCATAAAGACGACGCCGGAGGCCGTCGACGGGCGCTGGCGGCAGATGACGAGACCGGCGTAGTCGGCGGGGCGGCCGTCGGGAAAATCGTTGAGCTCTTTTGCAGTGGGAAGGCCGAGTCGGCGTAAGACGGGGCGAAGCGGCTTGAGCGGATGGCCCCGGGGGCTGTGGTAGCTTGTGCGGTAGTCCCAGCGGATGGTCTCCAGGGCATCGAGGCGGCGAAAGGCGGGGACCACCTCGTCGTCGTCGTCGCGCAGGGGAAGCGTCAGTGGGGCGTCGCGGGCGGCCTGAAGTCCCTCAAGACGCCACAGAGCCTGGCGCCGGGTCAGGTCGAATCCCTCCAGCGCTCCCGATTCAGCGAGACGGCGCAGATCGTCGCTCGGTAAATCGAGACGGTCGTGGAGATCATCGAGGGTGGCGAAGCCTCGTCGTCGGCGCTCTTCGAGAATTTGTTCGATACTTTTGTCGCGCAGTCCTTTGATATAGCGCAATCCCATGCGCAATGCGTATTTAAATAAGCCCCCGTCGGTGGGCTCAATGGTGCAATCGCGATCCGAGCGGCGCACGTCAACGGGGCGCACTTCGATATCGTTGCGGCCGGCGTCTTCGACGATGGAGGCCGGGCTATAAAAACCCATGGGCTGGGCGTTTAATAATGAGCAGGCAAAGATCACCGGATGATGGCAGCGAAGATAGGCCGTGGCGTAGGCGATAAGTGCGAAACTTGCGGCGTGACTTTCGGGAAATCCATAATCGGCAAACCCCTGAATCTGCTGAAAAATCCGCTCCGCGAAGGCGGGCTCGATGCCGTTGTCGACCATCCGCGAGATCAGGCGGTGGCGGTGGTGATCGAGCTGGCCTTTTTTTCGCCAGGCCGCCATATCCCGCCGCAACTGATCGGCCTCTCCGGGAGTATAGTCGGCGGCGACCACGGCCAGGCGCATGACCTGCTCTTGAAAAAGGGGGATTCCCAGCGTCTTTTCGAGGATCGGAATCAAGTCCGGATGGGGATAGTCGACGGGCTCTTTTCCCTGCCGGCGACGTAGATACGGGTGGACCATATCGCCCGTGATGGGACCGGGGCGGATGATGCTGATCTGAATGACCAGATCGTAATAACAGCGAGGGCGCAGGCGGGGGAGCATCGACATCTGAGCTCGGCTCTCGATCTGGAAGACGCCCAGGGTGTCGGCCTCGCAGATCATATCGTAGGTCTCGGCATCGTCGACGGGAAGCCGGGCCATATCGAGATCGATCGATTTGTGGACCCGCAAAAGCCGAAATGCCTCGTCGAGCTGAGTCAGAGCGCCGAGCCCCAGCAGATCGACCTTGAACAACTCCATTGCTTCCACGTCGTATTTATCCCACTGAATGACCGTGCGATCCTTCATGGTGGCATTTTCGACGGGCACCAGATCGGTGATCGACTCCCGGGCGAGCAAAAATCCGCCGGGGTGGATTGAGAGGTGGCGCGGAAAATCCAATATCTGGTTGGTCAGCTCGTGGAGGTGGCGGTGTTCCGGGGTCTCCGGGTCGAGCTCCGCTTTCTGCCAGACGTCCTTGCCGAGTTCGCCGTGTCGCGACAAAAGGCGGGCGAGGCGATCGATCGACGCCTGGGACAATCCCAGCGCCTTTCCCACATCTCGCACCGCCGAGCGCGGCCGGTAGCGAATGACGTTGGCCACCATGGCCGCCCGGTGGCGCCCGTATTTTTCGTAGACGTGCTGGATGACCTCCTCGCGGCGCTCATGGCCGATGTCGAGGTCGATATCCGGCGGCTCGGCGCGCTCTCGGGAGATAAAGCGCTCGAATAATAGATCCATCCTCACCGGATCGACGGCGGTGATCCCCAGGCAAAAGCAGACCGCCGAGTTGGCCGCCGAGCCGCGCCCCTGGCATAAGATCTCGCGGGCGCGACAAAAATCGACGACCTCCTTCATCGTCAAAAAATAACCGGCATAGCCGAGCTCCTCGATGATGGCGAATTCGTGGACCAATTGGTCTTTGACCTTCGTTGGGATCTCGCCGGCATAGCGCGCGCGAGCGCCGCGCAGGGTCAGTTCTCGAAGCCAGCTATCTGGATCATGGCCCTCGGCGACGGTGCCCGTGGGATAGCTATAGTCGATATCGTCCATCGAAAACGGGCAGCGAACGCCGATCTCGAGGGTGCGATCGATGGCCTCCGGATGGTCGGAAAATCGCCGGACAAAGTCCTCCGGCGAGGCCAGCAGATGCTCGGCATTGGGACGAAGCAGCGGCGCCGCTTCATCGAGGCATACTCCGTGGCGAATACAGGTCAAAACGTCCTGCAACTCCCGTCGCGAGCGGCGGTGATATAGGACTTCGATTGCGGCCACGGTGGGCAGCCCGTAGCGGGCGGCGCGAGCCAGAACGAGGGGGCGCCGGGCATCCTCGCCAGCGTCGAAATGACGGGTGATCATCGCGTAGATTCGGTCGTCGAAGGCATCGCCTAACCGGGCGGCGATCTCGTCGGGGCGCTGCTCGGCATATAACAGACTCTCCGAGCCGCCCCACAGGGCGATGAGGTCGGTGGAATGCTCGACAACCTCGCTCCACGTTACGCGGCTTTCTCCTTTCTCGCAGCGACGGCGACCGGCGGTGATCAGAGCCGATAGATTCGCATAACCCCGACGGGTCATGGCCAGCAATATAATCGTCGACCCGTCGTCGACCGTCATCTGCGAGCCCACCAATAGTCGAATCCCGCGCCGGCGTGCTTCTGCGTGGGCTTCGACCACACCGTAAAATCCATCGCGATCGGTGAGCGCCACCGCCGATAGCCCCAGCTCGTCGGCCCGGGCCACCAACTCCTCGGGATGGCTCGCACCCTCGAGAAAGGAGTAATTCGACTTCGTGAAAAGCGGTATATAGCGCATAAAACAACCCGTCTTTGCGGTGCCTTTCTTAGCGTCCTTCGCGGTGCCTTTCTTTGCGTCCTTCGCGGTTCGTTCTTCGCGGTTCATTCTTTGCGTTCTTTGCGGTTCAGAATTCTCCGTGCAGATACCAGCGTTGGCGGCGGTGATCGTAGAAGACCCACAACAGCCGGTCTGTGGTCTCGATGAGGTGGTAGTCGCGGTGGACCTCGCGGACCCACCAGCCGCCGGAGATGGTGTGGGGGCCGGCGCGGATCGGGGCGTCCGGCAGGGTGTGCAGATGGATGGGAGAGGGGAAAAACCGGCGCACCGCCGGGCGGTCGTGGCAGGCATCGGTGTCGGGCAGATCGAGCTTGTCGAGGCGGGTCAGGGCAAAGCGGGACTCCGGAAGATGGCCTTTTTGGGGGAGGATGCGCTGGACGGAGTCGTCCCCGAATTCTGCGCGCAGCCGAGCCAGGGCGCGGTTTGCGGCGGTGATGCTGCGAGGAGGCTCGTCGGCGAATAATCGAAGCTGCTCGGTGGTGGTCTGCTCGCCCTGGGCGGTGAG
>SKQC01000432.1 GCA_007119175.1 Myxococcales bacterium
GCCGAGTACGCTCATAAAGAGAAAGCCCATGAAGGCGAAGAATAACCAGACGATGATGGCCGCCGGGATCGAGGCGAATGCAAATTTGATGAGTAGCATGACCATATTGCCAAACGAGATGTCGACGTCGGTGACGACTACCTTGCGGGTTCGTTTGGCCTGAAGGTCATCGACCATCGGGTGTCTTCGCACCCCATGCTCGGTGCAAACAGCGCACCATCTCATGGGTTTACATAGGCACCGCGGGAAAACGCGGTGCTGCGGGTAGACAACAAACGCCCGCAACTACGTCTCGGCGTACCGACCATTGGCGGCTCATTGTTTTACGTAATCGACCTCCGGTGGTTGATCGTTCGACGTCATCGACCCCCGGTGATTGATCGTTCGACGTAATCGACCTCCGGTGGTCCAAGATGCCATAACGCTGTTGCGGGTGCTTGTAGTTTACCCGCAGCCGAAGCGCGCCCTGAGCGGAGCGAAGACGTACTCTTGGGGTGAAGCGGAGGCCTGTGTAGCTCCATGAGAAGGTGCGTCGTATGCACCGAGCGTGGGGGCCGGAGACGCCCGACGATCGAATCCAATCCAACCTCATCGACCACCAGAGGTTGATCGAGCCCGCGACATTGACCATGGGTGGTTCATTGTTCGACGTCATCGACTATCTCAATGGCTCGGATCTACCCCTCAGCCTCACCCCGAGAGTACTCCTATGTGTGTCGTCAACCCCCATGGGTGGCTTGTTCGGTTGATCGTATGACGTCGTGATTACCTCCTTGCGGATGGCTCGTCGATTACCGACTCCAGTTCGAGCGTCCAGGCAGCGAGGACTTGGCCCAACTCCTATTCGTGGTCATCACAACGGATGCGCACCTGATGGCTTATGCGGAAAGTAGGACGCCGTCATCTTCCAATCTCGTGATCATCGAAATGATCTACCTACCCTTGGCCACGGTCGTCCTTCGCGAGCATGGCCTATGCTCGCTACCTCGAATCTCGTTCTGTTATCGGTCTTCGGATCGCTCCGTCTGTCCCTTTAGGTTCACATATTCACTTCTCGCAATGTCTGTCTCTTATCCTGCGGCCTCTTCGATCTGTTCTTGCTGTGATCCGGGATAGTCGTACGCTTTTCGGTCTCGGAGCATCGCCCGCATCGCAAGTCCAAGTCGTCGAGCTACTGCCACGATCGCCGCTCCACTGTGGCCGTTCCGGTTGTTGATGCGATCGTAGGTCTTGCGCATCCGAGGGTCCTTTCCGATCAACCACCAACTCGTCTCTACGAGCGCCGTTCGCGCTCGCTTGTTGCCCTTACGCGTGAGGTTTTGCGTCGGTTCTCACCGGTGGACCACTCCCCTGGAACCAGGCCCAGAAAACTCGAGAATTCCTCACACCGATCGAATCGACTGATGTCGCCAAGCTCGAGTAAAAAGATCATCGCCGTGAGCACTCCGACCTGAGGTACGGTCGTCAATAACTCGACATCATCTTTATACTCTTCGGTCTTGGCCAACTCTTCGCTCTCTTTATCCAGTCGCTTGATCTGCGTCGTCAGCGCGCGATACGTGCCCACCATCACGTTCAGCGCCACGTCGAGCTGCGGATTCCCGCTGGGGTCGTTGGCCAGCCATGCCAGATATTTCTTCGACCAGTTCGACTTCATCCCCTTCGGTGTCTCGATGCTGTGGAACACAAGCTTCGCCTTGATCTGTGAACAGATCTTCGAACGCTGTTGCATCAACTGCTCGCGAGTCCGCGTCAATTCACGCTGACAATAACGCTCTTTGCCCAGATCGTGGACCTCGTCGAGTAGATCTGCACGGGCAAGTCGGGCCAGTTGCAGGCTGTCTCGTTTATCCGTCTTGATCTGCTTACCGCCCTTGCTTTCGGGCACCTTCGACACCGGCGTGACAAAGGCCGTGCAGTCCATCTCTTCAAGCCAGTGCCGAAGCGAATACCCCGTCGGCCCCGACTCGTATACCGCGACGATGCTACACCCCGGAAGGCGATCGATCACCGATTGGACTCTTCTGAGCGCCCGGCGTCGATGAGGCGCGCGACGTCGCCGGCGAGGCTGCCGAGCCGGTCGGCCTGCTCCTGGCAGCGATACATGCTATCTGGCCAGTATTGCTCGTTATGTCCCCAGGGGTCGTCGTCGCCGAGCCAGCTCTCGACCTCGTCGAGGTCGATGGCTTCGAGGATGGTGAGCGCATCGTCGATCTGGGTTTCGATTTCTATGATACGGGCATCGAGGCGTTGTCTGGGAACCGCATCTTCGGCTGCGCCGGACCTGACGTTTTCGGATTCCACCACGTAGCCCAGCCAGTGTCGGTAGGTGTTTACGACGCTCGCCATCGGGGAATTCGCCGGGAAGCAAAGTGCGCCGAGGTTTGTGTGCCAGCGACTTTCGTCATCGGCGACGAGGACTCTCGCTCGAGCCGAATCCGGGAGATCACCGGTGTGGGCACGTCTGGAGTGACCTCCCAGTCTTCTCTGACGGCGATGAAGGTCCCGTCGGGCAGTCGAATGCGCGACGACGGAGACCAGTCCGAGAGTTCAGGTGAGTCGAGAAGGGTGTCGAGGCGACCATCGGGGAGAAAACGGGCGATGAAGGGGTCCGCTTCATCATCTGAGCCCGTCCCACAGACACAGACGATATTAAACCATATCTATTCACCCTGGAGGCAACGCAATATCCCGTCCACTTTATCCCCAGATGGCCCGGTATCATATCTTCCCATAATCTATCGACGGGGCTACGAAGTGGCCTCGCAGCTTAGCCGTGACGGGCGGTGTAGTCGAAGACCTCATTTAGCCACTCGAAGACGATCTGGTGCATGCGGGAGATATTGTCGAGCATGCAGTGGTCGTGGGAGCCGTCGCGCTCCATGGTGAAGGTGTACATCGTCTTGTCGACCGACGAGATCCCATCGTGATATTCCTGCGTCTGGCGAAGCATCTCCTCTCCTTCGGCGGCGCCGACCAGCGCCAGGGAGGGGCAGGTGATTTTGGGGAGATCATCGACGATATTAAACCTCGCCCAGTCGTCCTGTGCCTGCTGGGAATTCATCCATTCGTAGAGGCTCATATCGGCAAGGCCGGTCGTCCACAGTCCGTACTCCATATAGGCTCGAATCAGGGGGTTGCGGCCGAGTTTTCGGTTGATCCCCCACTTGAGGATGGGGCCGGGGATGCGGCGGACCATGGGGCCCAGGAGGGCATCGGCGATGCGTGCGTAATCGATCATGGGACTGTTGGGGATGACCGCCTTGATCCGCTCATCATGGATTGCCACTCGGGGGGCGACATAGCCACCGCCGCTAAACCCCATCAAGGCGATGCGCTCGTCGACACCGGGCAGGGTCTGGAGGTGGTCGAGGGCGGCGGCGAAGGGAACCTCATAGTCGGGGCGCTTGACCTGGGTAGGGTCGGTGTGGACGGCGCCGCGATGGCCGGGATATTCAAAGATGAAAATATTGTAGCCCCGGCGTACTGCGGCCGGACCGATGATGAAGAAATCCTCTTCGCCGGTATCATCGTTGCCACCGGCGACGACCAGGGTGGGCCGTGTGGTCGAAGCGTCGTCGGGGCGCCAAAAATAGGCCGGCAACTCGGCGCCTTCGAAGTGGACCGGCTCAAATTGGACGGGGGGATCGAAGAGGGGAGCAGCCTTGCGAAAGGCGTGGACACTTTGCCGCCAGAGTTCGTGAAACCGGGAATGGGAGGGAACACAGCCGTATTCAGCGATTCGATAGTAGTTGCAGGCCCGCATCAGGGCTTCTCTGGCGCTGACACGCTCACCTCGCTGCAGGGCTTCATCTCCAGCTTCGGCCAGGCGCTCGCCCAGGGCAGCCCACTCGTCGATCCAGCTATCAGGATCCCTTTCGTCAATCCGGCGCGCCGTGGACAGGCATTCGCCCAACTCGGCGGCCTTCTCGCTCATGTAGGAGAGCGAGCGCTGCATAAACCAGTCGGCCTCGTGGCCCTTAAAGAAGCCCAACTCCACGGGAGCCCTGGCCGTTCCCAGCTCTTGCTTTCTTGCCATCTCTTCCTCCTTCGTTGCCGGTCAATCGTACGCCGTGAGCACTCGTCGCCGGTGCATCTCGCCCGTTGCGAACGCTTTATTCTGGTCTGGGCTGCAAATACTCGACGATGCTAACGGCAACAGGTGCAGGAGCCTCCGGACGAGCCGGGTATCGAGCTCGACGCCAAAAATCTAAGGCTCCAGTTGGTATCAAAAAGCGACGGGTTCAGTACTATGCACGGCTGGAAGACGATCAATCCCGGCGAGTACTTCGGTAGAGCCCACCTGCTTTTTGCGCCACAGCCTCGGCCTCAATCAATCATCTTCACTGTGGTCGTGTACTGGCGACGAAAGATTGTGAGAAGGCGTGGCAGCGAGCTGGAAGCCGTTGCTAAACCAGCGGCATGGGTAGAAATCGTCGGCGGGGACAGCAAAATTGTCATGCTGATCCGGATCTCGCTATTATCGTCGAGGCCCGTGAATACACCTATTTTTGACCACTTCAGAGACCATTCTTCTCCCGGGCCGAATGATAAGCTCCTGAGGCTGCTCCGAAGGATTTCTCGAATGTTTGCTAGATCCGAAAAAGCTTTACTCGCTGCTGTCGCCGCTGCCCTCATTATAAGTGGGACGGCGGCTACTGTGTGGGCAATGTCCTGCCTGAATTACTACGAGATGGAGAACTGGCACTTACAGCTCGTGGAGGTCACCGTCGACGGTGAGACCGTCGATAATTTCGATGATTACCACAATCTTCATTTTACGCTGGTCGCCCGAAATGACCGCAATCACATGATCGTGAGCAAGGATCGCTACACATCCCTTCGCTACGTTCCCCGCGATGATCCAAGCACCTACGGTATCTCCATGGATGCCGGTCGAATTCCCGAGAATTTCGAGGATTATCTCAGCGATGAGGGAGGTGCGCAGTGAGCCGACGACTTCGATATGCCTTAGTTGGACTGCTCTTAGTGGCCCTGGTGCCCTGGCTTATGGGAATAGGATGTCCGTCTTGCCCCGACGAGGAAGAAGCCCTGACGGAGTGGAAAATCTTGCAAACCGACCTCTCTACGGAGGACGAACTCGGAATCGGCAGTACTTTTGAGGATGCTCCCCATCTGGAAGATACCGAATACTACCTCCGATTTGTGTCGGACTCCCTGGTGGAGCTGGTCTACGAGCGCGACGGTCAGGTCGTCGTCGAGACCTACGAGGTCGATCTAAAGGAAACCGAGGCCGATAGCGGGTGATCGACGGTGAACGTGATCCTGTGACGGCAGTCGTCGGTTGCCATGGCACAGACCATTGAGCCGTCACTGGCGATACTCCCAAAAGCGGCCATCGAATATCGATGCTCTCGAGGTTCGATATCGTCTTCGGCGATACCGTGATTTTACTCCTGA
>SKQC01000186.1 GCA_007119175.1 Myxococcales bacterium
GATGAAGAGGTCAACGGGGTGCGCTCTGATGAATACGACAAACTTATCGAGGAAAAGCAGGCCCTCGAGGAGACCCTTGCCGAGATTATTCTCGAGCGCGATCGCCTCGAAGACCAGTTGAGTCAGGCCGAAGAGGCTTAATCGACGATCCACCGAGTGACCACCGGTCGGTGGTCGGAGACATCAGTCAAAGAGGGGATATCGACCTCGTCGAGGTCAGCGCCGCGGCCGAGGACGTAATCGATGCGTTGCTGCGGCTCGTCGGCGGGAAATGTAGGGCGCTGCTTTTCTGCATCGGCGTCGCTCCAATGGGATAAAAGGCCAGCGAGCCACGCCTCGTCGGCACTGGCGTTCAGGTCGCCCAATAGGAATTGAGCAGGGGCGTCCTGGATGTTGTCATCCAGCCATTGATTCAAGAACTCGCCCTGGGCCGGTCGGTCCGAGGCCAGGTGGGAGAGGTGGGTGGAGATAACCTCTACAGTTGCGGGAGAAGCTTCGATACTACATCGCAGCAGCGCTCGCGGTTCGTCCTCTCGCCGGGGAAGCGCGACGATCTCGCGATCGGTGATTGGCCATCGCGACAAAAGAGCGTGGCCGTAATACGCCCGGCGCTGATCGTCTCCGGTGCGCTCGATGGTAGGCACGTGGACAAAATAAGGCAGATCGAGATAAGCGGCTAACTCCGAGGTGGAATCGCCGTCCGGTCCCATCACCCAGTGCTTTCCGATTTCTTGAACGGCTACAATATCGGGCGAATATACAGCGAGTAGGGCCTCGGCGATCGACGGCAGGCCTTTTTGGATTCCCAGGCGGATATTAAACGTCGCCACGTTGAGTTCGCGCTCGTCATTGCTCATAAGGGGCTCCAATCACAGAGAGGAAATGATTGTACTCCCGGTCGGGAAGACATAGACTTCCGCCGATCGGTGGTCGCCGACAGTTTCGCGACACAATCAAGCAGGAGTATCAATATGGAAGAACTCGGGGAGTTGCAAAGCGACGGTGCCTTTCGGACCGTTCCCAAGACCGGCGTGATCTTCGTGATGAGTGAGGCGGAGCGAAATGGCTTTACTCGTGGCAATTCGCAGTGGACAAATCTCGGTCAGGGCCAGCCGGAGACCGGCCATCTGGTCGATGCCCCGCCGCGAATCGAGTCGATCGATATTCTCGAAGAAGATCACGAATACGCGCCGGTAACGGGACTAGTGGACCTCAGAGAGGCGGTGGCCGACCATTATAATCGCCGCTACCGCCGGGGAATGCCGACAAAATACAGTGCCGAAAATGTGGCCATCAGCGGCGGCGGACGAATTGCGCTCTCTCGACTGGCCGCGGCATTGGGACCGATCAATCTGGGGCATTTTCTCCCCGATTATACGGCTTACGAGGAATTGCTCGATCTCTTCCGACTCTTTAATCCGATTCCGATTCTCCTCGATCCGCAGCGCCATTATTCGTTTACAGCGCCTGAGCTGGAGAGCGAGATAAAAGGGCGGGGTCTGTCGGCGATTTTATTGTCCAATCCCTGCAACCCGACCGGGAAATTCGTCGGCGGCAGCGAGCTTGCGCAGTGGATCGATCGCGCTCGTCGCCTCGATTGCTCGATGATTTTCGACGAATTCTACAGCCATTATGTGTGGGATGGACCGAATGACGCGATGACGGCGGCTCGCTTCGTCGAGGACGTGGACCGAGATCCGGTGGTGATCGTCAACGGATTGACGAAAAGCTGGCGATATCCGGGCTGGAGAGTCTCCTGGACGTTGGGACCCAAAGAGGTCATTGATCGACTCTCGAGCGCCGGCAGTTTTCTCGACGGAGGAGCGTCGCGACCGCTGCAGCGCGCCGCCGTGCCGCTGCTCGACGACGAGGTGACCAACGGTGAGGTGGCGGCCATTAGCAATCGATTCGACGCGAAGCGCCAGATGATGATCAATCGACTCCGCGAGATGGGCATCATCGTCGACTTTGAGCCTCAGGGGACTTTTTATATCTGGGGAGATCTCTCGGAGTTGCCGGAATCGCTGCGAAGCGGAATGTCGTTTTTCCGCGCCGCCTTAAAACGGCAGGTCATCTGTGTTCCCGGCGAATTTTTCGACGTCAATCCCGGCCAGCGTCGTGCCGCGCGCTATAGTCGCTTTCGAGAATATGTGCGATTTAGCTTCGGTCCCGCCCAAAAAGAGTTGGAAACCGGACTCGGAAGGCTAGAGGCGATGATTCAGGAGGCGCGGACGTCGGCGGAGCCGGTCGCCTGATCTCTATTCTGTGAGAACTCGTCAGGCGAGTCTGTGAGGGGCAATTCAATATAAAATGTCGTTCCCTCTCCCGGGGTGGATTCCACCCGAATTTCTCCGCGATGCTGCTCGATAATCTGCTGGGTCATCGGCAGCCCCAGGCCGGTACCACTGGCTTTAGTGGTAAAAAATGGCTCAAAAAGACGGTCTCGGGTTTCCTCATCGATCCCCGCTCCCTGGTCGCGGACCGTCACCAGGGCCCGATCGGATTTGCATCCGACGATGATTTCGACGCGGTCTCCCGGGGAGCTAGCCTCGATGGAGTTTTTAAGAATATTGAGCAACGCCTGGCGCAGTTGATGGGCGTCGCCGAGGATGTCGATGGACTCGGCTTGCAGCGTTAGCTCTACGTCAATCTCGTCCTGATTCCACTCCCAGATATGAAAATCGATCAGGTTTTGAACGATATCGTCGAGTTGCTCCGGATTTAGATCCGGCGACGGGAGGCGTGCATAGACCAGATATTCCTCGGTGATATCGCGGAGGTGATCGACCTCGGCGATGATCGTCTCCAATTGAGGCATGACCTCGGGATCGTCGGGATCGATGCCGCGATCGTGGAGGGAGTCCATGAGCATCTCCGTATTGAGGTTGATACTCGATAGCGGATTTCGAAGCTCGTGGGTGATCAGGCTCGTCATGCGACCGATGGTGGCCAGTCGCTCTGATTTCAATAGCGCTGCATGCTGGCGATGCAGCCTGGCATCGCGTTCAGCGAGGCGCTCGGCCATGGCGTTGAACTCGCGAGTCAACAAGGTCAGCTCGTCGTCTCCCGTCAGGCCGCCTCTCGGTGTGGGAAGGGGGCTGTAGTCGCCCTCGCCGATGCGCTTTGCAGCTTTGGTCAACTCCGTGAGCGGACGCAGGGTGACCAATAGGGCGTACATCAGACCCAGGGCGATGAGCAGGGCGACAACGCTCAACAATCCCAGACCATAGACGCTGGTTCTCTCCGTTTCGTCGGCCCGCACCAGTGCCTGGTCGGTGGCGGCCTGCAGCTCAGTTCGAATCGCCGCGAGTCGGGTGTCGAGATTCCTCGCCTCCTCTCTTAGTTCTTCTTGCATCTGTCCCACGGCATCTTCGTCGAGCGGTTCGGCACCGTTATCACTCAGCACCAGATGGGCGAACTCCACGGTTTGTGCCGAAAAATCGGCTCCTCGCGACTCCAATTCCACGATCTCGTGGTGGATGTCGGCGAAAGCTCGGGCCTCTGATGATGGCACGTCGTCGAGCTCCCTCAGGTCTGCCGTAGCCGCTGCCTCGGCGAGCCGGTCGCCGAGATTGTCGGGCATCGTATTGAGTAGCCGAGTCAACTGAAGGGTACGGCGCAGAACCGGTGTATCCGTCTCGTTGAGCACGATATGAAAGCTCTTTAAGTCATTTTCGATATCGCTTAACTGCAGGGTCAACGGCACAATCCGATGATTCAACGCGCGCAGTTGGCCGTGCAGCATCTGGGTTCGGTAGACCCCGAACATCAGCACCATCGAAAAGATCAGAGTCACGCCGGCGAAGGCGACAAAGACTTTTGTGGCAATTCCAAGGCGCATATGGCGAGTCGTTGCTGGCAGTAGAGGCTAGGAAGCCGGGAGATCGTATTTAGGGTGACCGAACGCCACCATCGTACGTTTCCAATACGGGCACTGTCGACTCAAACCGTTTCAGGCTTAAGTGATCTTCTGTTCAATGCCTGTTTGGTGGCGTGGTTGACGGTAAAAAAGCGGCCGTGATACCAAAGGCCCGAGCTGGCGAACCGATGTTAATCCGGGTTAAATGGCATGAAATTTAACTGAAACGGGCGTTCAAAGACTGAATGCCCATCCTTTCGACCTTTCTTGCCTTGAGCTGGCACTGGCTGCATTATCATCCCGATCAGGTCGAAGCCCCGGGCGATTATTTCGTCGGTACCGCATTTAGGCGGCGGCGAGGCGTCAAACGGGGGCTTTTGCTACTACCGAGGTGGGCGATCGTCGGTGGCTTCGTGTATGATGTGGACCGCGCAATTACACCCCGCCGTTACGGCGGCGGATAAGAGACGACGAAGAACGGAGAAGTGATGGACTTGATGCGACGCAAAGACGGGAGACGCCGCAGTTTTGCTGCGCTCGCTTGTTTGCTCGGTATCCTCTGCGTCGCCGCCCCCGGCTGGGCAGATGAGACGCCGGACGGCGACGATACTCGGACTCAGGAGGTCGATGAGGCCGACGGAACTGACGAAGCCGTCGATGATGCTGACGAAGATGGTGTCGGCGAAGAGGAGGTGGCCGAAGAGGAGGTGGCTGAAGAAGAGGGTGACGAAGATGAACCAGAGGCCAGCGGGCCCGACCCACGGCTCTTCGTCCTTCCCGCCGACAGTCTCCAGGGAGAGATCACGACCATTGTCACGGAGCGAATCAACCAATCGATTCGCGAGCGGCTCGAGTCGCTGGGCAGAATTGAGCTATTGCCCACCTTTGAAGCCCTCCAGGGGGAAGCGGGAAGCGATGCGGCTCATACGGTCATCTCGCGCGCCGAACGCGACTACACCTCGGCAATCGGTCTGGTGAACGCCCATCAATACGAGGAGGCCGCAGAGATACTGCAGCGCGCGGTCACCGCCCTGCGAGAGAATGTCGCCGATTTGCATAATTTCGGAATTCTTACGGATGCCATGCTAAATCTGGCGATTGCCTATGCCGAGACGGGATATGACCTCGACGCCCGGGATAATATTCGCCAATACGCTCAACTCGTTCCCGACGAGTCTCCGGAACTGGAGGACTACCCCGAGGTTCAATCGCTATATGATGCCGAGGTGGAGCGAATTCAAAATGCCGGAACGGGAACTCTCAATATCACCGCCAATCGCGAAGGTGCGCAGGTCTATTTCAATGGTGAGATTCAAGGCGAAACTCCACTGACGCTCGAAGATGTCTCGTTTGGCGAGCATTTTATGGTGGTCCGCCATGGCGACTGGCTCTGGTCTGATACGGTTCGCGTTGCCGGCCGCGATAGAGAGGAAGATATAGAGGTCGAACTCCGCGATGTTGAGGATATCGAAGAGGGCGAAGAGGAGCTTCCCTCGTTTTACGTCGACCTGCGAGCCACTATCCAGACCGGACAGTTTGGTCGAGACTTGCAGCCGTATTTCGAAGAATTAGCCAGTCAGACCGGCGCCGATTTTATCGCCTGGGTCCTGGTATTGCAGGAGGAGCGCGATTATGCCGTCACTCCTTTTATCTATCGGGTCGATGACGGAATGGTGATTCAGGGCGACAAGGTTCTCTTTAACCAGGAGCTGTCGAATCTGCGCTCCCGGGCCAACGATTTGTCCGATACGGTGGCGGTTTCCGTCATCCACATGCCGGAGACACAGGCTGTCGAGGACGTCGACCTGGTTCCTGAGGAGGAGGAGGAACCGGAGCCCGTCGCCGAGGAGCCGGTGGCGGCAGATGAGAAAGACGATGAATCAGTGGCGATGGCCGACGACGGCGAGACTCTCGACGAGGTTCCCGTTCCGGGACATACCGCCGCTGAAGGTGGGATTGACGACTCGTCGGTCGACGAGTTGCCCGATGAGGGCAGCAGCACGAAGAAGTATTTGGGTTGGGGCGGTGCCGCCGCAGCGGCGACTGGCATCGTTGCCGGGACGGTCTTCCTGTTAGTGCGCGGCGGTAGTCCGGCCGCTCTGGAAGCGGAGGTGGAATGGTGAATTTGACGAAGAATAAATTGGTGACGGCCGCCATGGCCGTCGTAGTATCAGTGGCGTTTGGCGCCGGCTGTGGAGATAGCGGCTCGAATTCTATCTCGGTCAGTCTCTACGGTTGGCTCAGCTCGGGCGGCGGAGGCGATTTTATCGACGATATCGCCCAGTTTCAGGGGGCGCAGCAGGTCCGGGTTGCCGTGACGCAGCCGGGTTCTCGCAGCGTCATCGACGAGACGACGGTATCCATCAACGATCGCAGTGCAAACCTGCCCGAGTTGGAAGGGGGCGAAGGTCTGCGGATGGATTTCGAATTGCTCGACGGTGCTACAATTATTGCTTCCGGTGCCACTCCCACCTTCGACGGCGAAGAGGGCGGCGATCACCACGGATTTCGAACCATGATCTCTTATGTCGATGAATTCGCTCCGGTGGGGGCGAGGTTTCACGACGCAGAAGGCAGCGAATACTATAGCCAGTCCAGCTTTGATGGCCGGCAATTTTCCGACGGCCATCAGCTCGGGCGCGTCGGTCATACCGTCCATCCCACTGACTCTGGAAAGGTGCTCATAGTCGGTGGAGCGCAGCTTACCGCAGATCACGATCCGGCGACTGTACCGAGTTTGAATGCCACATTGGATGATATTCAGATCTTTGATCCGGGCTCCGGTCATTTCACGGAACTCGGCGGCGATTCGGCGGCCATCGATGCCGGCGCCGTCGGCCAAGATCGCCTCCAGCAGTCGCGAGCCTTTCATACGGTGACGCCCCTGGGAGACGATCAGTTTCTGGTCGTCGGCGGTTTTGACGTGGTCGGCGAGGCCACGCGCCCGCAGGGGCTCGTGGAGGTGATTGACCTCAATGCCGAGCCTGGTAGCCGCGTTCAGTCGCTCGCCGGTGCGGAATTACAGACCAGTCGAGGTCTCCATACGGCGACTCTGCGCGAGAGCGATGGACACGTCGTGATCGCCGGTGGGCTCGGGGCAAGTGACGACGATGTTGTCAATACCGTGGAAGTCATCGACCCGCAGGCCGCCTCGATCGAAACCATTCAGATGAGCGCCGGCCGTGTCGGTCACGCCGCCGTGTTGCTGGAGGATGACGAGACAGTCTGGCTCGTCGGTGGCCAAAATAATAGCGGCGTTCTCGACTCCACGGAGACCGTCACGCCGGGAGCCACCTCACCGAGCCTGGACTTAAATCAGCCCCGCTACGGGGCAGCGGCGATTCACCTTGGAAGCGACCATAGTAATCGAGTCCTCATTCTCGGCGGATTTACCAGTGGCGGAGTCACCGGTAGCTACGAAGTTGGCAATCCACTGCAGACGCAGAGCCTATTTGGCGAAGGCGGCTGGCAGATCGGCGAGGCGCGCGGCGCGGCAGCGGCCTATATCTTGCCACAATCGCGCGAGCTGCTTGTGATCGGCGGATATGACCAGGACCGAAACCCATTGCGATCAGCGGAGCGACTGAGCATCGACCTCAATAATATCTCCCAGGCACTTCAGCCCACGGAGACCACGCCGGGGACGATGTACCAGGAGCGAGCCAACTTTGCGTCGAGTCTGGTGAGTAATGGCCGCGTCATTCTCGTCGGCGGAAGCGATGGGACGGGGGACCACGACAATGCCGAGTACTACACGCCTCACGACCCGGTGCGTTGATACCAGCACGAGTTTATCCGGAAATTCGCGTATTCGTGGACGTGTTTGCCGTATAGTGATAGTTGACGCAGGGCGACGGGCTTGATAGCTCGGGATGGCTTTTGCGAGCGACGAAATTGACACAGCCCACCGACAAAGGGAATCCCAATGGCTGAAGAAGAGACACCTCAAGAAGAAGGCGCCGAAACCGAAGAAGAACAAGAAGGTGCCGAAGAAGAAGAAGAAAAAAAGCAATATAGCGGCGAAAAGATTATGTGCTTCGTGTCCAAGCAGATGGTTCCCATCGAGGAGACCATTGAACTTGAAGTTCAGGAGCACAAAAAGGTTCGCGTGCTACCAAAATACGTTAAATACGATCAGGAGCAGGCCGAGGCCTGATTTCTGGATTCAATTTTGATGTGCTAACCCGGTCCCTTATGGGCCGGGTTTTTTTGATCCACTCTGTCCCACACTTTATCCCACCGGCTACACATTCCCCTCGGATCCCACTTCTCCCACCTCTTCCCACCCTGGTATACCACTTCGTCCCACGACGAGGATATCGGGTTGTGAAAAACTGATCTAAGTCCTTGAAATTGAGAGAGAAAAAGGGGGTAATTTTGGGTGGTTTTGGGCGGTTTGGATCACCAGATCGCCCAGTATTCATGCGCTGAAAATAGTTTCTTGACGGGATCCGCCACCCCCCTTATAGTGGCCGCAGTGGGATAGATTCCCATCAGGTGGCACGGGGCGGCAAATTTTGTTGCCCATTCGAGCCAAGGACGGCTCGATTTCGTCAGAATGAACGCCAGGGAAGGCCTGTGGTCGGTGCACTTAGAGGTTTGATGAGATGTTTCGCGGTCAGTACGAGCACACGATGGACGGCAAGGGGCGCATCAGCGTTCCCGCGCGGTTTCGGGACGTGCTGGCGGAACTCGACATCACCGGTGAGAACGCCGACCGCATCATTTTGACGCGTACCTTCGAGCAATGCCTGGTGGTCTATCCCATGGATCGATGGCTGAATTTTGAAGAAAAGATCCGATCGCTACCTCAGTTCAATCCTCATGTTCAACGCTTAAAGAGGGTGTACGTGGCGGGCGCCGTAGAGGCATCTATCGACAGCCATGGACGGTTGTTGGTGCCTCAGGCAATGCGAGATTACGCGCAGCTCGATCGCAATTGTGTCTGGGTCGGCCAGTTGGAGACCCTCGAGCTGTGGTCGAATCAGAACTGGCAGGGAGCAATGGATCAGGCCCTGGGCGATCCGAAAGAGCTATCGGAAGCCATGGCAGAACTCGGGCTATAAAGGTTAGAGCTCACGGACGAGCGCGTCGCCAGAGTGCCATAGGCGGCAAAGACTCAAGGATGAGTCACCAGGAAGAAGTTTCACGGATGAATCGCGACGTCGTCGAAGTTATGTGCGGCGCCGAGCCCAGGGATTGGGCGTCTTCCCGGTTTAAAGGCACCAATGGTAACGCAACTGACGACGCTGCGCTCGACGTATCTTGCTCGCGATGCGCATTTGAGACCGCAAGAGAGGTCCCGGTTGCCTGAGAATAATCACGCCACCCCATATCACGCCCCGGTCTTAGTGGAGGAAGTGCTGCACTGGCTCGATGTCGGTGAGGGAAAGCGCTTTGTCGACGGAACCGCCGGTGGGGGTGGGCATACCGAGGCGATACTGGAGTCCAGTGCGCCGGACGGTCAGGTCCTGGCCCTTGACCGCGATCCGCGGGCGGTGGAAGAGACGAAAAATCGACTTGGTGACGCCGGCGGCCGCCTGAGCGTGGTGGCGGCAAATTACGGTGAGACCTACCAGGTATTGAAAGAACTGAATTGGCCGCCAGTCGACGGCTGGCTTATCGACGCCGGCGTCAGCTCTCATCAATTCGATGAACCCCAACGTGGATTTAGTTTTCGCGCTGCGGGGCCGCTCGATATGCGCATGGGGCCGGAAGTTCAGACGGTGGCGGAATTTCTGGACGAAACCGATATCGACAACCTCGCCCGCGTATTGCGCGAATACGGCGAGGTGAGACGCAGTTGGCCGCTTGCACGGGCCATCGTGGAAGCTCGTCGCGCCGGGGAGCTGGAGACGACCACGGACCTTGCCGAATTAGTCGAGTCGCGTCGCCCCAGGCACCGCGGTCGTGGTTCATCGTCGATTCACCCGGCGACGCTGGTCTTTCAGGCCCTTCGTATCGCTGTAAACCGGGAGCTCGAATTTTTAGAGGCCGCCGTCGATGCCATTCCCGACGTCGTCGCCCCCGGAGGTCGGGCCGTTTTTATCAGCTTTCATTCGCTCGAGGATCGCATCGTCAAACACGGATTTCGCCGACTTGCCGATCCCTGCGTTTGCCCTCCCGATTTACCCCGCTGTGGTTGTGGGGAGGTGCCCGTCGGCGAGGTGCTGACGAAAAAGCCGGTGCAGGCCTCCGACAAAGAGCGACAGGAAAATCCGCGAGCACGAAGTGCAAAGCTGCGGGCTTTCGCCGCCTTCGAAAAAGCGCCGGACGAATCGTCGGCATCGAGTCGTCACCGTAGAACCCAATGAATTCTTTACCGAGTCAAGGCTGGCCATGAAAGAGTGGATGACCGATCTGTTGAGCAATACGGTGATCGTAGCCAAGGTATTGATCGTGGTGGCTATTCCCACGGCACTGCTCCTATTTCACGTCTGGAACCAATATCGGATCACCGAAGCAGGGTACAGAATTGCGGAAGTGACCACGGAGCATCGGGCCTTGCTGGAGGAGAATAAAAAGCTGACGGTCGAGGCTCGGGTTCAGGGGCGAAGCGATCGAGTCTCGAAACTTGCCCGAAAGCAATTCGGACTTCAGGAAGCCCACCCCGACCAAATCATCACCGTCGATCCCGAGGGGGACCAAAAAGTAGAAGAACATGCCCGGCTCGACGGCCTCGGCGAGTCATCTCATCCTTCGGATTTACCCTGACCGGCGCGCCAGGAGAGGAAGTTGTCCATGCAGCACGTCGGCGATGAAAGGGCGCGATACTGGCTCAAAATACGCATTGGCCTGGTGGCGACGGTCTTCGCCTGCGGCTTTGTCGCCATTGTCGGGCGCGTCTATTATTTACAGACCGTCGAAGCCGAAGCCCTTCAAGAACGGGCAGCCGTCGAATGGGATCGCCAGGTGACCCGTCAGGCCCGCCGTGGCGATATTCGCGATCGCAACGGCGTTGAGCTGGCGGTCTCCGTCGAAGTTCCCAGCATCTATATTCGCCCGCAAATGGTCGGCGACACAGAAGAGTTGATTTCGCCGCTGGCCAGCGCGCTCGATGTCTCCGAGGACTGGGTGCGAGGCCGGCTGGACACCGACCAACCCTTTGTATGGCTCGACCGACAGGCCCACCCTGACACGGCGAAGGCCGTCGAGCAGTTGGGGGTTTCCGGGTTGAAGACCACGACCGAATACAAGCGCTATTATCCGATGCGAGAGGTCGCCGGCCAATTGCTCGGATTCGTCGGCATCGATGGTGAGGGACTGGAGGGACTTGAGCGTCAATTCGACGGTGAACTCGCCGGTGGGACCTATGATATGAGCGTGACCCGCGACGCTCTGGGGCGGCCGATGTTGCTGTCAAATACCCCCGAGTTCGGAAAATTTGAGGGACATAGCCTGCATCTGACGGTGGACGAAAAAGTCCAGCGAGCCGCCGAATCGGCTCTGGCCGAGCAGGTCGAGGAATACGACGCCAAAGGAGGCTACGCGATCGCAATGGACGTCGAATCCGGCGATGTTCTCGCAATGGCGCGCGCACCGTCCTTCGATCCCAACAGGATAGGCGATCATAGCAGCGCCGACTGGCGGCTCGGACCGGTGACCGATACCTTTGAGCCCGGCTCGGTCTTTAAGCCATTTTTGCTCGCTGCGGCCCTGCAGGAGCAGGCGACGACGCTCGATACTGTCTACGATATGGAGGGCAGTCGGATGCAAATCGGCGGATATTCGATCCGTGATATTATCCGTCGCGACGAGATGACGTCCGCCGAGGTCATCCAGAATTCAAGCAATGTCGGCTCCTATAAAATGGCCCGCGATCTGGGACGCGACAGCTACTACGACTATATCCGTGCCTTCGGCTTCGGCACTCCCACCGGCATCGGGCTGCGCGGTGAGCGAAGTGGTGTGGTCTGGCCACCCGATCAGTGGGCGGAGATCACCTTTGCAAATGTCGCTTTCGGGCAGGGAATATCAGTGACGCCGCTGCAGTTGGTCACCGCAGTGGCGGCACTGGCCAATGGCGGAAGACTACTGGAGCCCAGAATCGTAAACGAGATGCGAAATCGCGACGGAGATGTGGTGTGGGACAAAGAACCCACCATGGTCCGCCAGGTCCTCTCCCCGGAGGTCGCCGAGCAGGTCGCGTGGGCGATGAGTCTGGTGACCCTCGACGAGGGGACCGGGACGGCCGGCGCTCTTGAACACTTTACAGTGGCCGCAAAGACGGGCACCGCCCAGCAGGTCGATCCGGAAACGCGCACCTATAGCTCAGAGAAATGGATTTCTGGATTCGTCGGTTTCGCACCGGCAGAGGAGCCGGAGATCGCAATCGCCGTATTCGTCGATGAACCTCAGGAGATGCGTTATGGCGGCACCGTTGCCGGCCCGGCCTTTGCCGAGATTGCCTCAGAGGCGCTGGCCCAGCGGGGCACCTTACCCGTCCCCGCCGATCAGCGGTTTCAACTGGGCGATGATCCCCCGGAAGTCGCGGACAGTCCCGACCAGTGGTCGGCGCCGGCCTCGGAGCGGACCGTTATGCTTCCCACCCAGCGCGTCCTCGATCACGTCCCCGCCGACTCCGGCGATGATTCCGTGGTCCCCAACTTTTCAAACCTCACATTGCGACAGGCCCTTGAGCAGGCTCATAAAGTCGGACTCGTCCCCCGTGTCTCCGGTTCAGGTCGGGTTACAGCCCAACAACCGGAGGCAGGCGTACCGGTTGAAGAAGTGGCCGAATTGCGCCTGACGCTCTCCCCTCAACTCGATACTCATTGGATCGCCGACGAGCTTTCGCGCCGGTCGATCGACGAGGAGAATTAAAGCGGTGATCACTCTCGGCGACATTGTCACCGGAGTCGAGGGCGTAGAACTGCGCTGTGGCGACGCAGATATTGAGGTCGAATCAATCCATCACGACTCACGCCAGGTGGGGCCAAATACACTATTTGTGGCTTTGCGCGGCGAGCAATTCGATGGACATCAATTCGTCGACGCTGCGGTGCAGGCCGGGGCCTGTGCAGTCCTGGTGGAAAGTGACTTTCAATATGATGCAGATGTGCCGGTCTTGCAGGCCTCTGATACGCGGCGGATCCTCGGCCTCGTTGCGGCGATATTTTTCGGACATCCCTCACGGGAATTAACGGTGGTCGGTATCACGGGCACCAACGGCAAGACATCGAGTTCCTACCTTCTGGAGGCGGTCTTAAAGGCCGCCGATTTTCGCTCGGGCGTGATTGGGACAATTGAATATCGCTGGGAGGATCGACAAATCGCGGCCTCGAATACGACGCCCGACGGTCTGACTCTGCAGCGAATATTTCGATCGATGGTCGACGACGGAGTGGAGGTCGTCGTCGTCGAAGTCTCGAGCCACGGACTGGCCAATGGCCGAGTCGAAGGTACGCATTTCGATCTGGCACTATTTACCAATCTGAGCCGAGATCACGTCGATTTTCACGGCTCGATGGACGAGTATCGCCGCGCCAAGTGGCGACTCTTCGACGAATTTCTTCCGGCATCGCAAACCAGCGACGGGCAATCTCCCACGGCGGTGATCAACGTCGACGGCGACGAGGGGCGAAAGCTTGCCCGTCATCTTCGCGAGCGCGACCAGGTGTCGACGATTACCTGCGCCGTCGACTCACCGGAATTCGAGGGGAGCAGCGGCCATTTCGGGGTGGCGAATCTGGAGTTGAGCCTGGACGGACTGACTATGGACGTCTGTGAGAAAAACGGCGATGTCTACACTATTTTTGCGCCCCTTCCGGGCCGATTCAATGTCCAGAATACCCTGGGTATTATCGCTTCCGCGCGGACACTCGGCATTCCAGCACGGAATGTGGCGCGGGGACTTGCCGAGTCCGATGGGATTCCCGGGCGTATGCAGCGCGTTGAGGTCGAGTTCGATGCGCCGGCAGTGTTCGTCGATTACGCCCACACTCCCGATGCACTCCAACAGGCGTTGACGACGCTTCGACCGCTGGCGAAGGGAAGGTTGTGGGTGGTTTTCGGGTGTGGCGGAGATCGCGACCGGACAAAGCGGGCTCCCATGGGCGGGGTCGCCGCTGACTACGCCGACTGTGTCCTGGTGACCTCCGATAATCCGAGGAATGAAGATCCGGAGCAAATCATCGATGAGATTTATCAGGGGATCGGCCATCACGGCGATGGGGACTCCTCGATCCGGCGCCAGGTAGATCGCCGGGCGGCGATCTTCGATGCGATTTTGCGTGCAGCACCAGAAGATGTGATATTGATCGCAGGCAAAGGCCACGAGACATATCAAGAGCGCAACGGTACTCGACGCGACTTCGACGATCGCGAAGTGGCCGCGCGGGCACTTCGACGGCGAGGAGAGCAGTAGTGCGACGCCTACGAATTCAACAATGGTCGCTGGGACGTGTGGTACGGGCGATGGAGGGGCGGTTGCTCAGCCCCACAGTGGAGTCTGGAATGCCGCGCGGGGTGAGTACGGATACTCGAAAGCTAGGCGAAGGCGATCTGTTCTTTGCGCTGCGCGGCGAGAATTTCGACGGTCACGAATTTGTCGATGCTGCCGTGGAACGAGGCGCCTGTGCGGTGGTCGTCGAGGATCGATCGGCGCTTGGCTCGTCGAAGGCAACGGCGATTGTCGTCGATGATTGCTACCGGGCATTGAGCCGGCTGGGTCATGCCGTGTATCGCGCCGCCCGTCAGGACGGCACCGAGGCCATCGCGCTCACCGGCTCCAACGGAAAGACGACTACAAAGGAAATTCTCTCCGCATTGTGGAGTGGACGGGGAACAGTGTGGGCGACACAGGGAAATCTCAACAATCATATCGGCGTGCCCCTTACACTGTGTGCAATTCCCGCTGAATGCGACCGCCTGATCGTCGAACTCGGCGCCAATCATCGCGGTGAGATCGAGAATTTGATCGGGCTGGTCCCCGCCGAGCAGCGGATCGTTACCTCGATTGGCCGCGCTCATCTGGAGGGATTCGGCTCCATGGCCGGTGTCCGAAAGGCCAAAGGTGAAATTTTCACCGGCAGCAGTCGTGCCACGACGGCCATTGTGCCCCTCGACGAAGTCGACGCCCTGATTCCCCGCGATTTTCCGGGAAATGTCATCACCTTCGGCGACGACAACGAGGCCGATATTCAGATCCTCTCTACATTTCCCGCCGACGGCGACGAATGGTCGGTCGGAATGGGCGTGCGCCTGGACGTAGCCGGACAAAGAGTGGTGTTGGCTCTGCCCCTGGTGGGAGCGCATAATGCCACCAACCTGGCGGCGGCAGTGGCCACATTCGTCGGCGGAAGTAAGCCCGTCGATGCCGACGGATTTAATGATTTACTGGCCACCCTCGACCTGCCGGGAGGGCGATTTCGCGTTCTCCAGATCGGTGGACTGCGAGTGATGGACGATGCCTACAATGCCAACCCATCGAGTATGCGCGCCTCATTTCGGGCCTTTGAGCAATGGGCCGATGGCGATGATGGGAAATCCCTTGCAATTATCGGCGATATGCACGAGTTGGGCGAGGTCGCCGATCGCGAACACCGAGAGTTGGCAAGTTGGCTTGCCCAGCAGACTGGACTTTCGGCGCTGGCTTTCGTCGGTGAATATGCTTCATTGATGTCCCGGGCAGCCGAAGGTGGTGGCGTCTCGGAGGTCGTCGCCTTTGAAGATCACGATTCGGTCGCTCAGTGGCTACGCGAGCATGAACGAGCGCAGGTCTTCTTAAAGGGAAGCCGCGCCAATCGCCTCGAGAAAATCATCGAGAAACTAAAGTCTTAAATCGCCGCCGCCCTGCAGGCGCGGTCGATATCCTGAGAGAAGGCAGTCGATGCTCTTTGAACTCTTTTTCTGGCTCAAAGACGAGTTTTCACCGCTCAACGTGTTTCGCTACGTCAGCTTTCGCGTTGTGGCGGCGATGCTGACGTCGTTGCTGATCAGCTTTTTGCTCTATCCCTGGTTTATCCGAAAACTACAGTCGCAACAGATCGGTCAGGTCATCCGCGATGATGGGCCGGAGGCCCATTTTGCCAAAGCGGGGACGCCGACGATGGGCGGGGTCCTGATCTTATTTGCCGTCGTCATCTCCACCTTGTTGTGGGCCGATCTGAAAAATCCCTACGTCGGTGTCGTCCTGGGCGTCACGGTGTGTTTTGCCGTCGTCGGATTCGTCGACGATTTCATGAAGCTGCGGGCCTCCAATAGCGACGGCCTGAGCGGACGGATGCGATTATGCGTCGAATTTGGGATCGTATTTTTATTGATGATGGTCATGTTTCACAGCGAGGCCTTTAGCTATTCCACCGAATTATACCTGCCATTCGTCGCCACCGATCGATTCAGTCTGACCTTGCCGCTGTGGGTGTATGTGCCGTTTGCGATGGTGGTCATCGTCGGCACGGCCAACGCCGTCAATCTCACCGACGGCCTCGATGGTTTGGCCATCGGGCCCGTGATCGTGGCCTCCGGGACCTTTTTAATTCTGGCCTGGAGTACGGCCACCGTGTTGCATTACGAAGAGGTCATCGAGGGAATCAAGGTCGTACACCGCTTCGATGTCGCCGAATACCTGATGATTCCAAAGGTCGAGGGCGTCCAGGAGTTGGCGATATTCTGCGCCGCCATCGTCGGGGCAAGTGTCGGTTTTCTGTGGTATAATGCGTTTCCCGCACAGGTGTTTATGGGGGACGTGGGAAGTCTGTCGTTGGGCGGCGCTCTGGGAACGCTGGCCGTGGTCACCAAGCACGAGCTTCTGGCGACGATCATCTTCGGAATCTTTTTGGTCGAGGCATTGAGCGTGATCACCCAGACGGTGAGCTACAAACTGACTGGAAAACGAGTCTTTAAAATGGCGCCGATTCACCACCATTACGAGATGAAAGGGTGGCCGGAGCCAAAAATTATCGTGCGTTTTTGGATCATCGCCATCATGCTTAGCCTGGTGGCATTGATGAGCTTGAAGTTGCGCTGAATTTCCTCGCGTCGGTATTTCCGGCGATATCCCACGGACGGGATAGTGAGGTCGAACGGCCAAGGAGGGCCGATGAGTAGTGACATCCTTTCTAATCTATCCCGACAATCGCGGCGCGAGCCCCAACCCGTCGTCGACGGCGATGGTCCCCAATGGGACCTGGGCCTGCTCGTCGCTGTCTTTATGTTGCTGGGCTTCGGCGTCGTAATGCTCTACTCGGCGAGTAGCGTGATGGCCGAGATGCGCATGGGTGACCACTATCGATTATTAGCCGGGCAGACCGAAAATATCATTATCGGCACCTTTGCCTGTCTGGTCGCTCTGCAGATCGACTATCGGTGGTATCGGCGGCTCGTCTATCCAATTCTCGGGACGACGACCCTGGTTTTGGTCCTCGTTGCGATCCCCGAAATCGGCACCATGGAACACGGCGCCCGTCGCTGGTTGTCACTGGGGCCGGTCGGCTTTCAGCCGGCAGAGCTGGCGAAACTAACGGCGGTCATCTTTCTGGCGTACTCCATCAGCAAGAAGGGAAAGCGGATGGGCAGTTTTACCATCGGTTTTCTACCTCATCTTTTCATCATCGGCGCTCTGGTCGCGTTGTTGATGCTGCAGCCCGATTTTGGAACGGCAGTCATGTTGATCAGCCTGATGATGATCCTCCTCTTCGTCAGCGGAGCAAAACTGTCCTATCTATTTTTGGTCAGTGCCGCCGGATCGGTGGTGGCCTATTTCGCGGTTAGCGGCAGTGAGTACCGAATGCAGCGCATTCTTGCGTTTCTCGATCCCTGGAGTCACCGCCAGGATATCGGCTATCAGATCAGCGAATCTCTCATCGCCATCGGATCGGCCGGGCTCGGCGGACGGGGGCTGGGTGAGGGGGCCGGAAAGCTGGGCTATGTTCCGGAGCTGTGGAATGATTTTATCGGCACGATTATCGCCGAGGAGCTGGGCATCGCCGGCATTATCGCCGTCGTCGCTCTATTCGCCTTTGTGTTGTGGCGCGGCTATCGGATCGCCTTTCGTTCCATCGATGCCTTCGGGATGTACCTGGCCTTCGGGATCACCTCGCTGATCGCCTTGCAGGCTATGGCCAACCTCTTCGTTGTGACGGGGATGTTGCCCACCAAAGGGCTGACCTTGCCCTTCGTATCCTTTGGAGGTACGTCCATCATCGTCGGACTCTTCTCCATCGGTATTCTGCTCAATATCTCGCGCAACGAACCGGATTGGTGGGAAAAACGCCGAGAGGAGCGCGAGGCGGTGCGTGAAAAACAGCGCTGGGAGAAGAAACGACAAAAGATCCTAAAGCGCCGCGATGATCTGTCTGCCTGAGAGGCGAACGAAGATGTCTGCATCAAAGTCGAGACCGCACCTTGTTCTGGCCGGTGGAAAAACGGGAGGTCATCTCTTTCCCGGCGTCGCTGTAGCCGATGAATTTACGCGGCTTCGCCCCGATGCCAGAGTCACTTTCGTGGGTACCGAGGAGGGAATTGAGGCGCGGGTAATTCCCGATTCCCCCTATGAATTGGAGCTGGTCGACGTCAGCCCCTTAAAGGGCGGAAGTCTGATAAATCGCGCCAGCAGTCTTGCGAGTCTACCCGGCAGCGGCCTGAAGGCCCGGCGGCTACTGCGTCGACTGGAGCCGGATATCGTGGTCAGCCTGGGCGGATACGCCGCCGGACCGGTCACATTGGTGGCTGCGCTGGCAAAGATTCCCACGGCTTTAATGGAACAAAACTCCTATCCCGGTCTGACCAATCGCCTGCTCAGTCGCTTCGTCGATCACGCCTTTTTGACCTTTGATGAGACCGCCGACCATCTGGGCGACGTCCCCACCTCGACGCCGGGGAATCCGGTGCGACGCTCCCTGTTGGAAATGGCCGATTCCTTTCAATACGAAGCTCCTGAGGCCGGTGCTCCGTTTCATATTTTGATCATCGGTGGAAGCGGAGGAGCCGGCAGCTTCAATCGTCATATTCCATCCTGGCTGTCGTCGATGGGCGAGCTCGCCGCGCGGCTGCATGTGCGCCACCAGGCGGGCAACGGCCGCGCCGACGAGGTGCTCCCGGGATATGCTGACTTTTCCGGTCAGGCCGACGTCATCGAATTTATCGACGACATGGCCGCGGCGTATCGCTGGTGCGATCTATTGATCTGTCGGGCCGGGGCGTCGACGATTGCCGAGGTCCTCAACCTCGGCATTCCCGCCATCTACGTTCCCTTCCCGCACGCCGCCGACGACCACCAGCGAACGAATGCTCGCTCCGTTGTCGAGGCTGGCGCCGGTGTCATGATCGACGATTCCGAATTGGATTCCGACCGCTCCCGAAACCTCCTTACCGGCTTTATGAACAACCCGGTGGCGCTGGAGAATCTGGCTTCCCGCGCCAGAGAATTGGGCAGACCCGAGGCGGGCATCGAGATTGCCGAATCGCTTCTGGAACTCTGCGGCGCCTGAATTCAATAGGCCCGCGCTATTTTCGCAAAATTCGCAGTAGCAGGTCAGTCCCCGGGGCCTGCGGCCAGCCTGGCCGCAACCCAAACACTTATACAATTCTTTGTAAGCGTTCAGCCCCCCGGGGTCCGCGGCCAGCCTGGCCGCATCTCGGGCCGTCAGCCCGCCCCTTTCAGGGCGCTTTGGCGCATGACTTCGTCACCCCACTGAACGCTTACAATTCTTTATCCTTTACTTTAGCGATCTACAGATAACGCATAGTTCAAGTTTTTCTTGACCATCAATATTGCACTTTAGGGGTGCGGTGATCTCCTATCAATTGGTTTAATGGAGGCGCGTAAGTTGTTGACAATAAACAGAGTATAGTGTGAAAAGATGGTCCTTGCAGGGCCACCGTCATGATGTATTCTGAAGTTGTGATCCGGAGATATGATGCCAGTTTCATGGAGCGAAAGACGAGTCGATTGGACGTCATCGTCGAATCTAGATGAACGTCTCAACCGCTGGAGCGAATGCGCCTCTGAACAGAGTCAATTGCTTCGAGACGAGTCACTGACTCGCCGTTCATCACTTCGAATCGGCGGGTCGGCGAAATACTGGATTGAAGTTGGTGCGATCGACGATCTTAGCTCGCTTCTGGCCTGTCTTTCGGACTCCGATTTTGTCTGTGTCGGACTGGGAAGTAATTCGTTATTTCCCGACGATGGAATCGACGTTCCCGTGATTCGACTGGTCGGCGAACTCGCCGAGTGGAATGTGAGATCCGACTGTGACGGTGATGCGGCGAAAGTCGAGGTGATGGCTGGTGTGATCAACGCCCATTTAGTTCGCGGGCTACTGGCCGATGGATGGGTTGGCGCGGAGTTTTTGACGCTGATCCCGGGAACTTTCGGTGGTGCTGTGGCGCTCAATGCGGGCACCAGAGAAAAAGAATTAAAGGCAGTCCTCGAAAGCGTCTGGATTGCCGCACGCGACGACGAGCAATGCTGCTGGCATCTGGAACATCGCAGCGTTCGCGATCTGGAGATGAGTTATCGCCACACCAGAATAGGCGACACGACAGTGGTCGTCGCCGGACGCCTGGCCGTCGAACAGGGCGACGTAGAGGCCGCCCAAAAGCGGGTGATGGCCGACAAGGAGCGACGCAACCGCACTCAGCCCTATAGATTGGCCAGTGTGGGCAGCACATTTGCCAATCCGGACGGCGACTATGCCGGTCGCCTCATAGAAGAGGCGGGCCTCAAGGGTGAGGCCATCGGCGGTGCAAAGATTAGTTCGTTGCACGCGAATTTTTTCATCAACGACGACGATGCCAGTGCCGAGGACTTTTTGAAGTTGATGGCTCTGGCGCGACACCGAGTGCGACATAAATTCGATATAGAGTTGAGACCAGAAGTTAAATTCGTCGGTTTTGACGGCCGAGCAAGGATGCTCGAGCTGGAACGAGAGCTGGAAGACAGGGATGTTTGAAGAAGTCGAAATGACGCGCTTTCGGGGACAGTCGGTGGGTATTGCCACCGGTGGGTCGTCCCATGAGCGCGAGATCAGTCTCCAGACAGGGCGGGCCTTCGAGCAGGCGTTGGCCTCGCTCGACTACGATGTGACCGTCTATGATGTGGCGAGCGACCTCGGTCAGATCGTCGGCGATCGACCGGCGGCGATGCTTTTGGGAATCCATGGTGGGCTGGGCGAATCGGGTGCACTTCAGGGGTTTTTGGAGAGCCTCGCGATTCCCTATACCGGCAGTGGCGTGCTCGCCTCGGCGCTGGCGATGGACAAACGGCGTGCGCGGATCGTCTGTGACGCCGCCGGAATTCCCGTGGCCCGCGGTTTCGGGCTTCGTCAGGCGGAGCTTTCGAGGCGACCCGAAATAATCGATCGCGCAGCCGACGAGGTCGGCTTTCCCGTGGTGGCCAAGCTCAACGACAGCGGCAGTAGCTTCGGAGTTTATATCTGCCGCAACCGGAAGAGCCTGGACGACGCGCTTGGCAGGCTGCAAGACGATGTCGGTCAGGCCACCTCCTCGGGCGTTCTCATCGAAGAATTTATCGAAGGGCCGGAATATACGGTGGGGTTTTTCGATGATCGCTGTCTGGGCGTGGTGCGGATTCGACCGGGCGAGGGGTTTTACGATTTCGAGGCAAAATACGAGAGCAGTGATACCGAATACGATATCGTCACCGATCTGGCGATCACCGAGCCCCTCGAGCAATGGTCGCGCGCGGCGTTTGGCGAGCTCGGCTGCCGAGGTGTGGCGCGAGTCGACTTTAAAGGTGAACCCGGCTCAGATGACCCGGTGGTGATGCTGGAGGCCAATACGATTCCCGGCATGACGGCGACAAGCCTGGTGCCCAAGATGGCCGCCCACAAAGGAGTCGAGTTTGCGGATTTCGTAGAGGCCATGCTGGCGACGGCCCGGCTCGACGATGGATAGCAAGGCAATGGATCGCAGTAGCAGTTGATATGCCCAAGATCTCTCGCAAGGACGCGAGAGCAGACGTTTCAGGGATGAGAAGTGTTTCGAAACCGACGACAAAACCGGCGAAAGAAAAGCCCCGAGGAGCGCCGCCTTGCGCGACGCAAAAAGCTCCGCGAATGGGGGCGACGACTGGCCGTTGGTTTCGGTCTGGTCGCCATTGCCGCCGGCCTTCCTTTTGCGATTTTTCAGGGGTATGCCTACCTGATGGAGAGCGATTATTTCTCGCTCGCCTATGTCGATGTGGAGGGGCTGTATTACGTCGAGGAGGATGTGCTTTTAGAGGCTGCCGAGGAGCTTGGCGGAGAGCATATACTCGACGTTCAATCCGAGCATCTGCAGGTGACGCTTAAGCAGCTTCCCTTTGTGGCCGATGCCCACGTGGAACGGCGCTTTCCTGACCGACTCCACATCGTCATTGAGGAATACGAGCCCATGGCCATTGTCGTCGACGAGCGCTTCTGGCTGGTCGATGTCAACGGCGATATCTTCCTGGAGCTCGATACTGCCAGCTCCGATGTCGATCTGTGGCAATTGCCGCTAATCACCGGGTTGAGCCGCGCCGATCTGGAAACGGAGCGTGGCCAGGAGCGCCTCGAGATGGGGCTTCAGGCCTATTACCACTATCGGTGGGCCGATCTTCACGAGGTGCAATCGGTCAGCGAGATCCACGTCGACGAATCGCTCGGCGTGACATTGATCATCGGCGAGACTGGCACCGAGGTGCGGCTGGGCAGTGGACGATGGGAGGAGCGAATGGAGCGACTACAGGTGGTCCAGTCCTCGCTGATTCAGCGGGGATTAGATGCCGCCTATGTGCTCATCGATCACGAAAATGAACTCAATCGCGTGGCGGTCGGGCAAAGAACTGAGCCAGGGACTGGCGAGGTTTTAGAGGGGGCTGAGGAATCAGTACAGCAATAAGTAGGGCGATGATGTGGTGGAGTCGATAATCTAAATTGTGATGAGTGGACGCAGCGCCTATCTGGCATCAGACCTGACGACTCAAGTGGTGTAGGGCGTCGATGGAGTTTCCGAAGAAAGCTGCGAATACCAAGGATGGTAAATACGATGCGACGTAATAACGAAATTATAGCCGGACTCGATATCGGGACAACGAAGATCGCCTGTATCATCGGCGAAGTCTCCAATGATGGAATCGATATCATTGGTATTGGATCTCATCCATCGCGAGGGCTGCGAAAGGGAGTGGTGATCAATATCGATGCTACAATCAACTCCATTCAAAAGGCCGTCGAAGAAGCGGAGCTGATGGCGGGATGTGAGGTCAACACGGTATACGCCGGAATCGCCGGCGGACATATCCAGGGATTTAACTCTCACGGCATCGTCGCCGTAAATAAGGAAAAAGAAGTCCGCACCGGCGATCTGGCGCGCGTTGTCGATGCGGCGCGGGCGGTGGCGATCCCGATGGACCGGCAGGTTCTGCATGTGATTCCACAGGAATATATCATCGACGAGCAGGACGGTATTAAAGAGCCGCTCGGGATGACCGGTGTGCGGCTGGAGGCGAAGGTTCACGTGGTCACTGCCGCGGTAACCAGCGTGGAAAATATCGTCAAATGCGCCAAATCCTGCGACCTGGAGGTCGCCGATATCGTGCTGGAGCAATTGGCCAGCAGCGAGGCGGTATTAGAGGCCGACGAAAAGGAATTGGGGGTCGCCGTCGTCGATATCGGCGGTGGAACTACAGATATCGCCATCTACAACCAGGGAAGCCTGGTCCACACGGCGGTCTTGTCGCTGGGCGGCAATCATCTGACTAACGATATCGCCGTCGGACTGCGCACGCCGATGGCCGAGGCGGAGCGAATTAAACAGCGCTTCGGGTGCGCGCTGACTGAGCGGGTCAATCCGGAGGAAACCATCGAGGTTCCCTCGGTGGGCGGTCGTCCGCCGCGGATTTTGAGTCGCGAGATCCTGAGCGAGATTGTTGAACCCCGGGTGGAGGAGATCTTTGCCTATGTGGCCCGCGAGATTAAGGACTCCGGTTGTGAGGAGTTGATCGCCGGCGGCGTGGTCGTTACCGGTGGAACGACGATTCTGGACAATATGCCGGAGCTCGCCGAGCAGGTGCTCGGGGTTCCCGTACGTCGGGGGATGCCCCGCGATGTGGGTGGGCTGGTCGACGTGGTGCGAAACCCGAAGTTCGCCACCGGTGTTGGACTCGTCGAATACGGAGCGTCGACCGACGAACGGGCGATCTTCGAGCACGATCGTGAGGGCATGTACGGCCGTCTGATGGGCCGGATGAAGCAGTGGGTGACGGCGATGTTCTGATTGCCGCCACGGCGCGTAATCGCTTTGCGTGAGGCTTGATGCGCAACGATGCGAGTGGTACCGTCGAGCGGCTAGAATCGCCAAGTTTATAGTGGAAATGTATCGGACGATGGATCGATTTGACCTTGCTGCTTGCGAGCGTGGCAGAGATGAATCTATCATCCGGAATCGCCGGGTCGACGGCCCGGTGACCGACGACAGTTGTGACTCCGTAGTACAGGGTGAAACGGTATGCTCGAGTTCGATGATGCCGAAGTTCCTCAGGCAGCCAATATCAAAGTAATTGGCGTCGGTGGGGGTGGTGGAAACGCCATCAACACGATGATCACCGAGGGAATCGCCAGTGTGGAATTTATCGCCGCCAATACGGATCTGCAGGCGTTGGAGACAAATCTTGCGCCGCTCAAGATTCAGATCGGCGGTGCCCTGACCGACGGGCTGGGGGCGGGAGCCAATCCCGAAATTGGCCGTAATTCCGCGCTCGAAGACCAGACTCGGATTGCCGAGGCCCTGGCCGGTGCGGATATGGTCTTTGTCACCGCCGGTATGGGTGGTGGCACGGGAACCGGAGCCGCACCTATTATTGCCGGGGTCGCCCGCGAGCAGGGCGCGCTGACCGTCGGCGTGGTCACTAAGCCCTTTCAGTTTGAGGGACGACGCCGTCGCCGCCAGGCCGACGAGGGGATCGAGAATCTGGCGACCGCCGTCGATACCCTGATCACCATTCCCAACCAGCGACTGCTGGCCATTGCCGGCGACCAGACAACGATCTTGGACGCCTTTAAAAAGGCCGACGAGGTATTGCTTCACGCCGTGCAGGGTATCTCCGATCTGATCACCGTGCGGGGGCTGGTCAACGTCGATTTTGCCGACGTGCGAACCATCATGAGCGACCGGGGCATGGCGCTGATGGGTACAGGAAGTGCCTCCGGGCCGAGCCGGGCGATGGAGGCGGCGGAGATGGCCATTTCCTCGCCGCTTCTGGAAGATGTCTCTATCGAGGGAGCCACCGGTATTTTGATCAACGTCACCGGCGGTGTTGATATGACGCTCAACGAGATCAATGAGGCCATGAGCCTCATCGAGGGCGCCTCCCATGAGGACGCCAATATTATCTTCGGCAATGTTATCGAAGAAGATATGCGCGATGAGCTAATGGTGACCGTCATCGCCACCGGATTTGACCGACCGCTGGCGCGACAGGGGGCGAGCTACAGCGAGATGACTCGCTCGTCGCGAAAAAAAGAGACCGCGTCGCGGAAGCGAGAAGATACGCCAGCCCGGGAGCCAACGCCGGAAAAAGAGTCCGGGTTTCAGCGCAAGAAATCGGCGCCGGCGGCTCAGCCAGTAGCACGTTACGAGCAGGGCGAAGCCCCGAAGTCGGAATCCTCGAAGGACCGGCGGGCGTCGTTTATCCGCTCGAAGCCCGATGAGAGCCAGCCCAGCAGCGGTGGCTTGAGCCCCGACGAAGAGGAAGAGATCGACGTGCCAACCTTTTTGCGAAATCCGAAGCGGCGCAACGATTCGTGATGATCGCGGCTATGCTTTAGTCGAAACCCGCTCACCGACGTGAGCGGGTTTCTGTTTTTACTCAACGGCCAATAATCCGGGATAAGGAGCAACGAATCGATGGATCGCCGAGTACTGAATCAAACCTCCGTGATTCTCGTGGAGCCGCAGGACGATATCAATATCGGCACCGCCGTTCGCGCCGGGCGGAATTTCGGGATTGAGTCGGTTCGCCTGGTTCGTCCTGCTGAGGCCGATCCGAAAAAGATTCTGATCAGCGCCCCGCGAAGCGAAGAACAGATCGAGCGCATCGAGCGCTTTGAGGAGCTCGACAAGGCTCTCGGCGATTGTGTGCTGACGCTGGGGATGACGGCTCGGCAAAGATCGGCGAGCTGGCGAGTGCTCGAGCCACGGCAGGCCGCCCGAGAGGTCGTCGAGGCTTCCCGCCGAGGTCGAATTGGGCTTTTATTTGGTCGTGAGGACAGTGGCCTGCCCAATGAGGTTATCGATCGATGCCACGCAGTGGTCACGATCCCCACGGACCCCGATTATAGTTCGCTAAACCTCGGTCAGGCGGTCACCGTTTTAGGCTGGGAGATCTTTCGGGCGGCCCAGAATATTGATACCAGCGGCGTGGCTTTAAAAGACGTCCGTCCCCACAGTGAGTTCGAAGCGGCCCCGATGGCCGGTCTGGAGCGAATGTTCGACCAGGCCGAGGAGGCGCTGGATGCGATAGGGTTTTTTAAGGCCGATACCAACGAACATATTATGCGAAGTGTTCGCGGCGTCTTTCTTCGCGCCGATCTCGATAGCCGAGAGCTGGCGATCTGGCACGGCATTTTCAAGGAGGTCGTGGCCTATCTGGAGCGGGCCGGTGTACTCAATCGTCGATAAAGCAGTAGCTTTTTCCAACCTCCGAGTCGTCGATGCATCGGTGGTCGCGCCGACAGTCGTCGTCGGTCTCGCAACTGCGCATGCAAAACGCCTCGTGGCGCGCATATTCCACACAGACCGCTTCCGATGGACAATCGGCGGGGCGGCAATCGGTGACCGTACAAAAACCGTCCACCACGGAGCGGTCGCAACTGGCGCCCGACGGGCAGTCATCGCGGTGTTCACAGGCGTCACCGATCTGCGAGGAACATCCCATCGCCAGGGTCAATGCCAGGGCGATCGCCATCAGCCAGGCGCACAGCGGAAGCGGGGAACGGAAGAGTTGAAGCGCTGTCGGTTGTTGTCGCACAGAGTCAGCGTCTCCACGGTTGAGGAAAATCGAGTCTGCAGGAGGCTCCAGCGATTGGAGCTCCGGCGCCGGAGGGCGCATTGCGGGTTGTACCGTCGGTCTCGGGTGATGACAAGATGAAGATCAACGATACCTCCAGACAGGGCAGTGATTTTTGGATCGGTGCACTGGTCTCGTTCGCCGTACACCTGGTGGTAATCGTATTTCTGGTGCTGGGATTCCAAATTAATGATGAGGAGGAGGCCGAAGAAGACGAGGAGTCGATGGAAGTCGTCCTGGAAGACGAGGCGCTATTCGATGACTCGGAGCCCGATTCGCTCTTCGACGATCTTAGGGAAGCTCCCGTAGAAGAAGAGGCACCCATCGACGAGGAAGCACTGGCCGTCGATTCACCGCCAGACGAGATGGAAGAACAAATAGAGGAGGCCGAAGAAGAAGACGAACAGAAAGATGAACAGGAGTTCCCCGACGACACGACCCTCGATCGCTATGCCGTCGATCAGGAAACCGACGATGAGGAACCCGATGAGGCCGATCATCTCTCCGACGAGGCCCATCGAACCGAAGAAGAGACGATTGCCGAGGTGACCACGCTCGACGAGGTGGAGCCGCCAGAGGATCCGGAGGCCGAAGAGCAGGAGGCCGATACGGAGTTGGAAATGGCGATGCAGATTCCGGACGAGGAGATCGAGGAGCCCGATATCGTCGATCCCGACGATTTTTCCGAGGAGGAAATCGAGGAAGAATTCGACGAGGAAATCGAAGAAGAGGAGTTCGAAGACGAAGTTCTCGACGACGAGGAGGAGCCAGAAACCGAAGAGCAAGACTCGGCGGAGGAACGCGAGGAAATTGCCGAGGCCGTCCCGGAGAGCGAGTACCGCGATCCACAGGAGATGTTTATGGATCCCGATCGGGACCAGGAGACCCCGGAGTTCGATGAACAAGTCGATCGAGAGTCGCTATTTGGCCGAGACTCCTCGCGGGCTGACCAGGTCTTTGACGAGCAGAGTACCCAGGAGGCCAGAGAGCGAACCCGTCAGGGGCGACAGGGACGCCAATTATTGTCGAATTGGCGTGAAAACGAAGAGGCCATGCGCGCTGCTCTCGAAAATTACCTGCCCCACGTACAGCCCGGAAATCACACCTCGGTAAATGCCCGGGCATCCGCCCATGCGACGTATATCGCCCGAATTCATCGCTCCATTCATCCCAAGTGGGCGGGCAGCTTCATCCCGCGAATGTCTCGTAATTTCTCACGTCGCGATCCGATCAACGATCCGAATCTGGTGACCGTGATCGAGTTGGTCATCGACGCCGACAGTGGAGAGGTCGTCGAGACTGGGCCGGTCCGTCCCTCGGGACACGAGATATTTGATGCCGAGGCGACCACGATTGCTCGAGCCGTCGGTGATCAGCCCAATCCCCCGGACTCCATCGTCAGTCCTGACGGAAACGTTTATATTCACTGGACCTTCTGGCGCGACCAGCGCCGATGTGGAACCTTTGGGGCCCGAATTCTGCGCCTCGAGGACGGCAGCGATCGCCGTCCCGTCGGCCAGTGAAGGGCGCTGGCTCACGTTGATAACTGGCACTCACCTATCTATATCGCTACGCTGGGTTGCGTATTGTCGGCAGGCGATGAGTTGGCTCTGGTGGTCAAGTGAGGAGAAGAAAATGGGTATCTGTGGTGGGCGACATAGCTATTGGCTGGCATGGGTCGTCGCCCTGGTTGTCCTCGGCGTCGCCATCGGATGCGGTGGTGGCGACGATGTCGATGATAATGGTGAGACGAATCAGAACGTCTCGACTAATCAAGACACCGAGCCAAACCAGAATAACGATAATTCTCAGACACCCGGCAATGGCGACAATACCAATCAGAACGACCAGAATAACGGAGACGCCGATGCCGGCGTCAACGATGCTGGAGACGCTGACAGCGGGGACGCAGACAATCAGTCGACTCTCTGCGACGATCACCAGTGCGGCAGCGAGGAGCTCTGTGACCCCGACACCGGTGATTGCGTGGAATGTCTGGAGGATATGGACTGCGACGAAGAATTGGTCTGCAGCGAAGAAACTCAGGAATGCGAAGAGCCGGATGAGGGGTGCATCACCAATGAGGACTGTCCGGACGAGGAAACCTGTCAATTCGGAGAGTGCGCACCGGAGCCGGTGGAGTGCGAGGATGACTCCGATTGTGAAGAAGGCGAGGTCTGTCACGAGCAATTCGAGGATTGCCGCCCGGAGCCGGAATGCACTGTCGACGGTGATTGCCCGGGAACTGAAATCTGCCAACTACAACAATGTGTTTCCGGCCCCTCTTGCTCGGGGCACGACGACTGTGGCGACGACCAGATCTGTCGATTCGGCGACTGTGAACCGCGTCCCGAAGGCTGGTGTCTCGACGACGATGAGTGCGACGAGGGCGAAATCTGTCAGGACTTCTCCGGCAATTGTGTCGATGAGCCAGAATGTACCCACAACGACGATTGTGACGAGGGGCAGCAATGCGTCTTCGGAAGCTGTGGCTCCTAAAGGCCCGGCCCGTTGTGCCTCGTTGGGGATGGTCCGTGATTTTAGACCTCTTCGCAGTGGCCTGAACGACCCCTTCCACAGCCTTGACTTTGGGGATGGGCAGCGTTAGGTTCCCGCCTCGTACGCGGCCTCGGAGCGACTCTCCATGGGTGAGTTTCCGGGGTTTTTTACGTACTGGAGCAGTGTTATCTACATTTTTTTTTAAGCTAAAGGGAAATCCCATGGCTTTGCATCCAGATCGAAAAGCGGAAATCATCGACAAATTTCAACGTTCGGCCGGAGACACGGGAAGCCCCGAAGTTCAGGTGGCTCTTCTGACGGAGCGGATCAACGAGCTCCAGGGTCACTTTGCCGAACACAAGCAGGATCACCAGTCGCGGCGTGGGCTATTAAAGCTCGTCGGCCAGCGACGAAGCCTGCTGACCTATCTCAAAAAGAAGGATATCGAGCGCTATCGAGAACTTATCGGTGAGCTCGGTTTGAGAAAGTAGGGAAGGTTCTGGTGTCTCCTATTGTTGGGAGGCACATAGGATCTGGGGGGAGATAAATCCGCAGTGGAATCCTGAAGCGACAAGTTGCGCGTCTGTGATACGGAAGTTGGAAAGTAGGTCAGGTAGCCTGTAATCGACAGCATCAGCCGAGCGCTGATGACGTGGATTACATGCTACGCGATCACTTCTCCCGTACCGGGACCCTCAACTTCACCCATTTCGGGGATCTGTCGATTTGTATCGGTGGTGGCCGGCGGCGCGATGCCGCAATTTAGCCACCTGATCGATTCGACATCAGGGGATCCACATCAATTAATCGGACTGAACCGGTGTGCCCACATAAAGGGCAGGCTGACTGCAGTCGAATAAAAGGAAACGAACCTATGGCAATTTTGCGAGAAGGCGCCAAATTCGGCGACAAAGAACTTATTTTAGAGACGGGGCGAATGGCCCGTCAGGCAAATGGATCGGTGGTGGTCCAATTCGGCGATTGCATGGTGCTCTGCACCGCGACCGCCGGGGGACTTCGCCCGGATCTTCCGTTCTTTCCACTGATCTGCGATTACGTGGAAAATTTCTGGGCCGCCGGGGCGATTCCCGGTGGTTATTTCAAACGAGAGGGCCGGCCTGGCGAAAAAGCCACCAAGACCTGCCGTCTGATGGACCGTCCGGCGCGACCGCTATTTCCCGACGGCTATATGAATAACACCCAGTTGATCGCGTGGGTCATCTCCGCCGATCGAGTCTACGACACTGATATTTTATCCGTCACCGGTGCCTCGGCGGCGCTGATGATAAGCGATATCCCCTGGAACGGGCCCATCGCCGGTGTGCGCGTCGGCCGAATTGACGGTGATTTCGTCGCCCATCCAAGCTTTGAGCAGCGCGAAGAGTCGGACCTCGATCTGGTCATGGCTGTTCGCGACGAGTCCATCGTGATGGTGGAGGGCAAAGCCGACCAGGTACCGGAAGGGGAGTTGGTCGAAGCTCTGGAATTCGGACGGGAGTCCGTCCAAGACGTCCTCCAACTCCAGCATAAGCTGGCCGAGGAAGTGGGCAAAGAGACGATGGATTATCCGACGCCGGAACGCGACGAAGACCTGTTCGGTGCCGTCGAAAGTGCGGTGGAAGACAAGCTTCAGTCGGCGATTCAGATCCCCGGAAAATTCGAACGGCGAAACGCCCTCGATTCTCTGCGTGACGAAGCGGTCGCCGCTCTCAGCGAGACTTATCCGGAGCGCAAAGACGAACTCAAAGATGCATTCGGTGAACTCAAAAAGAAGGCATCGCGCAAGCTGACCGTCGACACCGGTATTCGCATCGATGGCCGAAAGCCGGCCGAAGTTCGCGACGTCACCTGTGAGGTTGGACTGGTGCCGAAAGGACACGGCTCAGCGCTGTTTACCCGTGGCGAAACCCAGACTCTGGTGACCACTACGCTGGGAACGGAGCGCGACGCCAAACGCATGGACACTCTCGAGGGAGATTACTCCAAATCGTTTATGCTCCACTACAACTTCCCGCCGTTTTGTGTCGGTGAGGCGAAGCCGTTGCGCGGAACCTCTCGCCGGGAGACCGGACACGGAATGCTTGCCGAGCGGGCGCTCAAACCCTCGCTTCCCGATCAGAATGAGGAGTTTCCATATACCATTCGCGTGGTCAGCGATGTTCTGGAGTCCAACGGCTCCAGCTCGATGGCCAGCGTCTGCGGCGGTAGCCTGGCGATGATGGACGCCGGCGTGCCCATCGGCTTTCCGACCACCGGAATTGCCATGGGGCTCATCAAGGAAGGCGACGATGTCGTCATCCTCACGGATATCCTCGGCGACGAGGATCATATGGGCGATATGGACTTTAAGGTCTGCGGTACCGAAAAGGGTATTACGGCCTTTCAGTTGGACACCAAAATTGAAGGTGTCTCCAAAGAATTGATGTCGGAGGCCCTCGAACAGGCCCGTCAGGGACGGCTTGAGATTCTGGAATCGATGAACGAAGCGCTGGCAGCCCCCCGAAAGGATCTGTCGCCGAACGCGCCGCGGATCATCTCCATCCAGATTCCAACCTCTGAAATTGGAACCATTATCGGTTCCGGCGGCAAGACCATTCGCGCCATTCAGGAGACCACGGGAACCACGGTCAACGTCGATGACGACGGCACGGTTCTCATCGCCTCTGCTGGAGCCGAAGGTGCCGAGCAGGCCATCGAGATCATCGAAGGCCTTACCGAAAAGCCGGAAGAGGGAACGATTTACCTCGGCACGGTCAAGACGGTCGTCGACTTCGGTGCCTTTATCGAGATTCTTCCGGAGACCGATGGTCTATGCCATATCTCAGAGCTGACTGAGGGACGTGTCGACAAAGTCGAGGACGTCCTCAAAGAAGGCGATGAATGTCTGGTGAAGGTGCTCAACGTCGATAACCGGTCGGGCAAGATCAAGCTCAGCCGGCGCGCCGCTCTCGCCGAGCGCGGAGAGGATGCCGAATAAGGCACCTTGATGAGAGCGTAATGATGGTCTGTAGCTGATTTTAAGGCACGGACCGTCAATTCCCCGGAGGCATTATTGTCTCCGGGGATTTTTTTATCCTGATTGTTGCACAACGGTCCTTTTGCTACTGTTCGCTACGATCGATATGAGTTGGTCGGCAATAAAGACCGGTGCGACGATGAGGGAGAAAACCATGCGAGTTTTGATTTCCACGATAGCGGCCGTTCTGGCTGTGAGCATCTTGTGTTTTGCCTCCACGGCCAGCGCCGATATCGGCAGTACGCTGGGCGAAATCGAATGGGGAGACAGCCCGGACGAGGTGGTCCAGAAGCTGCGGACCGCCAAATTGCAGGCCCTTCGCGAGGATTCACGGCTGAGAAACGACCGGCCGGCCATGCAGCGTGCCCGCCAGGATGTACTCGATCAGGTGCGTCGCATTGAAGATTCGCATACTGAATTGCGAGGCGACGAGACCGACTACGACGTCAGCGTGGTGGGAACGGAATTTACCAAAAATAATAATGAGGCCATGATTCGGGTGCGCGACAACACGGCGCAGCGCTTTTATTTCTTTATCGACAATCATTTCTACAAATTGGTCATCGCCTACTATCAAGAACAGGTGGAAAATGTCGGGTTTTCGGCGTTTATCGAACGGGTGCGCCAGCAGTACGGCGAGCCGGCGACGACCGAATATGGCACGGTGCGCGGCGAGGAGGGCCTCGTCGAGGCCATCTGGCAGGACAGCGAGAGTAAATTGCGGGTCAATGACCGCCGCGGCTTTTTTGGCACCTATACGATGACGTTTAGTGACCGGGAGTTTATCGAGCGGTGGGATGAGCGGGGACGCAAATTTGGAGGGCGGGGCGAGGAAGAGCAAGACCACGTCGTCTCCGATCGAGTCCGTTCACTGACCCAGCCGTCGGCCACTCAGCGTCGAAGTCCGGTGGAAGATATGGTCGGTGAGGTAGAGATCGACCTTGGCAGTGACGAGGAGGAAGAGGAAGAGGAAAAGGAAGAAACAACGGCCTCTTCGCCGGCGGCATCCGAGCCGTCGAGCGCCCCCTCAGAGCCCCGTGAACAACCCTCCTCACGTCCCCAGCCGGCCGCCGATGACGACGATGACGACGACGATCTCGTTATCTACTAAATACTAAACGGCCCGAAATTTAACTGAAATATACGCCTCGGCGGATCCGAGATTCATTTACATTTCTTCCCGTTTAGGCGTGAAGGCATTTCTCAAGCTTTCTTCCCGGTGAGAATTACTCGTCGGTCAGATCGGCGATAATGCCGTCCACTTCGCTGAGGCGGGTCGTTACAGCCTCAATTCGGCCATCGGTGCCGACCACTGCCACAAAGGGGTAGGATTGGACGAGAAACGCGTGGTGTGCGCGCCGATCGCCATCGATTCCCACCTTTTGAGGTTTGGGAGTATCCTCCAGATGTTGTCGCACTGTCGATGCGTCCTCGGCGGTGATCGATATAACGTCGAAGGACTCCGGTGAATCCGCGAGTGCGTCTTCCAATCTCTTTGAGACATGCTCGCAGACCGCACACCAGGTCGCCCAGAATTCTACAACCAGCGGTGATTCAGACTCCCGCCGAAGTGGCTGCGCCTCGCCGTCCGGATCTTTGAGCGTTAGCGAGGGCGCCGGATAGCCGACAAGATGCAACTGCAGTACCTCCGAGGGGGGGAGGACTTCGTCGACAGCGAGTTGAAATCGGTGTGTATCGTCGCCGCGGGCCACAACGATATCGGTGCGGTCCCCCGGGGAGGAGTGGGATAAGATCTCTTCAAACTCTGCTGAGGTCGACGGACGCTTTCCATCGAATTCGCGGATCTGGTCGCCGTCTCTCAGGCCGGCTCGGTGCGCCGGAGAGCGCCGTAATACGGTCTCCACGGTGAGCCGGGCGCTATCGTCGCTGTGATTGTCAAAGACAAGGCCCACCCAGCCCGACGACGCCCTATCGGACGGGCCGGATTCGTCTGCCGCGACCTCCGGGAGAATTAGCAATCCAGCAGTCATGGCGGTAAAAGTGACAATGAATGCGATCGAAGATGGTCGAAGGCGCATAGCTTAGCCCATTTAAACGGAATGGTTCGCCCCCCTTTGTGGCGGTGCAGGCGATGGGTGTGTCGGACACTGCAAAATGTAATTTCGTCGGTGACCTTCTTCCAGCTATTGGCCAATTTATAAGGGGGAAATAATTTGATTGATGCCGAGGTTACGGCGTCTAAACGAGCTCTTCGAAACACCTTTTTGTCGACAATGAAGGCAATAATGGGCTTGACGATCGAAAAACAGTGTATAGGTTGGCTGCGCTCCCGAGATGGCGTGATTGAGCCATCCGATCGTGGTGGCAACTCTGTGTCCGATGGACACAGTCGTCAGATAACGATGCGGGAGCCGTGGTTGTTTTCTAGCCCATGGTTGTAGATGGTCCGTCACCAGTCGACGGGCCGGATAGATAGGAGGTATGCGTCATGCCCATTTATGAGTATCGATGTGCCGAATGCGGGCATACGTTCGAGGAGATTCAACGATTCTCCGATCCCGACCCGGAGGCCTGTCCGGCCTGCGATGCCGGTGACGTCGGACGTCTCGTATCGCGATCGAATTTTCAGCTAAAAGGCGGGGGCTGGTATGCCGACGACTACGAATCGTCGTCGTCATCGTCGTCATCGTCGACGCCATCGACCACAGAGGATACGGCCACTGAATCATCGGCCGGCGACTCCGGCACAGATGGCGGCGAACAGGCGGCCGCGGAGTAGTTTTTTCCGGCGGACCAAAAATCCGCACTTGCCGGCACGCTGACCGTGCCTAAGATTCGCTCAGAACAGAAGCCGAGGTCTCGGCGCCGTCCACAGCCGCGACGGGCAGTAATGCCGGGCGCTGACGGGCGGTGATGGGACCGGACACAGTACAGATGTAACTTGAGTAAGGAGAAGGGGTATAATGGGTAAGATGATTGGAATCGATCTGGGAACCACCAATTCTGTCGTGGCCGTGATGGAGGGCAATGAGCCTAAAGTCATTCCGAATCAGGAAGGGGCGCGCACCACGCCATCGGTGATCGCCTTCGATGATAAAGGGGATGTGCTTGTTGGACGGGTGGCCAAAAATCAGGCCATCACCAATCCGGAAAACACTGTCTTTTCCGTCAAGCGCTTTATGGGGCAGACCTATGCCGAGTTGGAGGGCGAGCAAAAGCGTGTGCCCTACAACGTGGTCAAAGCCGACAATGGCGATGCCCATATTGAAATTCGCGACGAACAGCTGAGTCCCCCTGAGCTGTCGTCGAAGATCTTGATGAAGCTCAAGCAAGCTGCCGAGAGTTATCTGGGCGAAGAGGTCAGCGAGGCGGTCATCACCGTGCCTGCCTATTTCAACGACTCTCAGCGGCAAGCCACAAAGGATGCCGGCCGCATCGCCGGACTCGACGTCAAACGAATCGTCAACGAACCGACCGCTGCTGCTCTGGCCTACGGGCTAGACAAAGAACAAGAGGAGCTGGTGGCGGTGTATGACTTCGGCGGTGGAACCTTCGATATCTCGATTCTCGAGGTCGGAGAAAACGTCATCGAGGTCAAGAGCACCAACGGCGATACCCATCTGGGCGGCGATGATGTCGACCAGGTGATCATTGACTGGTTGACCGACGAATTCAAAAAAGACCAGGGCATCGACGTCTCTGATGACAAGATGGTCATTCAGCGACTCAAAGAAGCTGCTGAAAAGGCCAAAATCGACCTGTCCAGTGTATTGGAAACGGAGATCAATCTTCCGTTTTTGACCGCCGACGACAGTGGGCCGAAACACCTCAACCAGAAGTTGAGCCGGGCGAAGTTGGAGTCCATGATCGAACCGATCATCGAGCGGACTCTCAAGCCCTGTCGGCAGGCGCTAGAAGATATCGACGCCGACTCCTCGACGATCGATGAGGTCATTTTGGTCGGTGGGTCGACGCGCATTCCCCTGGTGCAGTCGAAAGTGACCGAATTTTTCGGCCAGGAGCCCCACAAGGGCGTCAATCCCGACGAGGTGGTCGCCCGGGGCGCAGCTGTCCAGGCCGGCGTATTGTCCGGCGACGTCGGCGATGTGCTCCTGCTCGATGTCACGCCGCTGTCACTGGGAATCGAAACCCAGGGCGGAGTGATGACCTCGCTGATCCCGCGCAATACGACCATTCCCACCAAAAAGAGCGAGATCTTCAGTACGGCCACTGACAACCAGACCTCGGTCACCGTCCACGTCCTTCAGGGCGAGCGACCAATGGCCGGGGACAACCGAACGCTGGGCAAGTTCAACCTCGACGGCATTCCCCCTGCACCGCGTGGGGTTCCCCAGATCGAGGTAACCTTCGATATCGACGCCAATGGCATCGTCCATGTCTCCGCCAAAGACAAGGCCACCGGAAAGGAGCAAAAAATCCGCATCGAATCCTCCGGCGGTCTCGAGGACACGGAAGTCGAAGACCTGGTCAAAGAAGCAGAAAAGCACCGCGAGGAAGACAAGCGAAAGCGCGAGCAGGCCGAATTGCGTAATAAAGCTGAGGCCCTGGTACACTCCGCCGAGCAGTCGCTGGAGGAAGCCGGTGAACATCTTCCCGAGGAGCAGACCGAGGAATTGACCACCAAAATCGATACTCTGCGCACAGCGGTCGAGGAATACGACTACGACACCATGGAGTCGATCGTCTCCGAGCTCGAGGAGATGATGCACAAGGCTGCTGAGCAGATGTACGACACAGCTGGCGGCCCTCAGCCCGGTGCACAGCCGGGTGCTCAGGCTGCTGCCGGTGGCGGTGCCGACACCGATTCCGATGATGACGACGATGACGATGACGTCATCGATGCCGAGTTTGAGGAAGCCAACTAAGGCTGAGCTGGCGATAAAACGCACCGGATATTGGCCGGCGGGTAATTCCCGCCGGCTTTTGTTTTATCCGTCGAATCGCTATGATCTCCGGCGCACAATGGACTCGTGGCGCCCTGTGCAAAATAAGGAAGGCAGGACATGGCACGTAAAAACAAAACCGGTGCAGGCGGTGGACTGAATACCAGACAGTCCGCCGATGGCAGCTTTGAGATCGTGCTCGACGAAAAGCCGGATTCGACCAAATCGGTGGAGTCCGTCTCATCAACGAGCCGATCCCGTCGCTGGATCGCCGTCGTCGCGATCTGTGGGCTGGCAATTGCCGGTGGCACCTGGGTATTTGCGTTCGCCGGCGACGACAGCGATGCTCAAGAGTCTGTCGAGGAATCGGACCCCTTTGCCGACGAACCGGGCTTTGAGCCCTATACCGGCGGTAGCGTGCCCATTGAGGAGGACACTGACAAACCAGACGAATCGGCCGGAGCGCGCGCGCAGATCGCAGCGGAAGAAGAACAGGAACAGGAGTCGCTCGGCGATGACGAGTCGGAGGCCGACCAGAAGCTCGAGGGACCAGTTAGGGGATTGCGGCAACCCGGGACGCTGGCTGGAAGAGAAATAGACGGCAAAGAGGTCGTAGAAGATACCCGCGGTGAGCCGATGTCGAGACAAGAAGCCGAGCGGCGTCTGGAGGGCGAGCTCGATTCGATCGAAAATGCCGATACAGAGGCCCAGCGACGACTTCGCCGCCGAGATATCCGGATGAACTCGCGAGTTATCCAATCCAACTCCTCAGATGGCATTCGCGTCTCACCGGGAATCGAGGTCAGCGAAGATATCCAGAAGCGCCTCCATGACCAATTCAGCGGCCGACACGCCCGCGCTATGGAAGAGGGCGTGGATCGCGACGAGTATCGCGGCGCTGAGGAAGACGATTGGTATGACGAAGAAGACGACTGGTATGACGACGAATATGAGGACGGCGAATAACATCGGCTCGGTTTTCGAAAACCGCGAGTGAATGGGTTGACAGAGGTCGACTCCGTTTCCTATAAAGCCTGCCTCGTCACTTCTGGTGATGACCACATACGCGGGAGTAACTCAGTGGTAGAGTGCGACCTTGCCATGGTCGAAGTCGGGGGTTCGAATCCCCTCTCCCGCTTACCACGAAGGCCCCGAGCAATCGGGGCTTTCGACGTTTCTTGTGCCCGGCAACGTCCCACATTTTGGCTCTCAATCATCTGAGTCCCACATAGGTCCCACGTCGCTGGCGGCGCCTGGCAGGCGTCCCACTGACTCGTGTCTCCTCGTCAGAGGGATGAGGGATGCCGGCATAGTGATGGGGCAGAAGGAGGACAGCGGGAAAAGGATTTTATTTTCGGGAAGAGTGGACGGGCCTTATTCGTTGGGTTCGACGGGTCGTTCAATCGACGAGCTCAACGTGGAGATAAAAGAAATGAGCAAGTGGGACGGAACGCTAAAATTTTTACCTTCGAAGACGTGTCCTGAATGCAAGAGCGCATTTCGATGGAGTAAAAAGTGGGCTCGATGCTGGCATAGAATAGTGTATTGCAGCCCCGAATGTCGCCAGTCTGCCCGGGACAAATGTCGCAATAAAGACCGCGGAGTGGCCGAGTAAAGCGCCAGGTGACGGCATCAATAAAAAAAGCCCGGACCGATATTGAGTCGGTCCGGGCTTTTTTGTCTGCGGCTCGTGATGTCAGTCGGATTCGGGCTCGTCGTCAACATCGTCAATATCGGAGGGAGCACCCTCCATAAAGTCCATATCGCCGACGATATCGTCGGGAACCGCTTCGCCCGGGGACTCCAGCATCTGTCGTAAGATTTCGGCGGCTCGGCTGTTATTTTCATAGAGGCGAATTCTGCCCTCATCCATTCCCTGTTGGAGAACAGCGTCGATATAATGGCCGACATCCTCGGTAGGACGGGTGAAAAAGAGTCGCCAGGCGCCGAGTAGCTCGTTGATCTTTTCAGATCGAGCCTCCAGTTCGAGTTCAGCGCGTTCGGCGCTGTCGATTTCCTGGGGAGCGTCCTCTCGTTCCTTAAGGCGGATCACGGCCAACGAGTCGTCGAGGTCGACAATATCTTCAAAGAGCGGGGCATCTTCGCTCAGATTGAAAGCTGCAATCGCCAGATCGCGGTGCTGTCCAAGACCGGGGATATCATCCCAAGATCGGCCGAAATCAAATCCCTCCGGGAATCCGGGCGGAGTTTGTTCTCCCTCCAGGTTGAAAAATCCTGTGGTCTCCACGGACAGGGCAGCCCAGAATTCGGCTTCGTCTTCTCGCTCATCTTCGCGAGCCTCTTCCTGCAAAGCCTGGAGAGCATCATCGAGGGAGAGACCGGAGGCGACGCGATCGTGAAATGCCTGTGCCAGTTCAGCACCGCGCACCTCAACGATATCGCGGCGCAACAGCGTCCGCGCAATTTCGTCTTGTACTTCGTCGAGGTCGGCGACTTCTTCGTCGCGGCGGTCCTCGACTTTGACGAGCACGAAGGCGTGATCGCTTTCTACCTCGTGGACCTCGCCGATATCGGCGTCCTCGATAGCAGCAGCGATGTCCTGGTCGATATTGTCGATTGTATTCCAGTCCATCAATCCGCCTTCATCGCGGTAGAAGTCCTGGGACAATTCGCGGGCCACGTCGCCGAATTCCTCTCCTTCGTCGAGGATACGCCGACGGGCCTCTTCGTATTGGTCAAGCGCTTCCTGGGCTTCTTCGGCGGCGTCATCGCCGGGCTTGAAGATACGCAGGTTGCGCAATTTGATCTCTTCGGGCTCCTCGTAATCGGCCCGGTGCTCGTCGAAATACTCTTCGATGCGCTCTCGGCTGTCGCCGTCGGTCAGAAACTCGTCGACATCGTCATCGCTGAGGCCGACCACATCGACGAGAAGATCTTCGTCAAATTCCACATACTCCAGGTCGACGCGCGTATTGCGCAATCGGTTTAACTCCTCGATCTCGTCCGGCGTGACATGGGCCTGCATATCGAGAAGCACCATATATTTTCGAGCCAGCAACTCCTGGCGCTTAAAATCCTCATAACTGGGAATGGGAACGCGAAGCCCGTGCTGGACGTAACGCTCATAAAAGGGGCCATCAAATTGACCGGTCCGCCCGTAAGTGCTCAGAAACTCGACGTTTCGATTCGGGTCGGTGATATAGTCGGCAAATTCCTCATCGCTGACCCGGAGTCCAGCCTCGCGCGCTCGCTCGGCAAGAAGATAGGTGGTGATGACCACCTGCAGGGCCTGGGCCTGCTGGCCGAAGAACTCGTCGTCCCGGGTGGTACCAGTGCGCTGACCACCGAAGTACCGGTAGTAGATGGCGTTGACATCCTCTGTATAGATGCTGTTGCCGTCGACATTGGCCATCAGCACCCGCTGTCCGTCGCCGGCGCGGCAGCCGTCGGCGGGCACGCCAAAGAAGACGGCAAAAAAGACAATCAGCACGCCAACGAGGATATAAGAGAGGCCGCTTTGTGTACCGCGGCGAATTCGTTCCAGCATGAGAAGTAACTCCTGCTTCAATTCCGGTCGTCGATGACACCAGGTGGAGGAGACGCGTGATTCCGTTGATTTCGAGGAATCAAACTTCGGGGAGGCCCGTTAAATTCCACCGGGTGACTGGAGGCGGGGGATGTTAACGAGTTGCGATGGGGTTGACAAGCTCAGCATTCGGGACTGGTCGAGTGGGGAAATGGCGTTTTGCGCTGGACTGGTCTAGGGTTGTACGGCGGCCCGGTGCTGCGCGATGGCACCCGGTGTCTTGACGATACTCGACGGAGACCGGCAGCGGACTTTTTGCGTCCTGTCGAAACCTGTTGAATAATCGCTGTTGGCCGTGTCCGTTCGATGAGTCGTCCACATAGGAAGTTGTCCACATGTTCAACAAGCTCCTCGGGATATTTAGTGACGATCTGGCGATCGATCTTGGTACAGCTAACACCCTGGTATATGCCAAGGGAAAGGGGATCGTCTGCTGTGAGCCCTCGGTGGTCGCCGTCCAGAAAGATGCCCGGGGCGGGAAGAAGGTAAAAGCCGTGGGCCGGGTGGCCAAGGAAATGCTGGGACGTACGCCGGGAAGCATCGTTGCAATTCGGCCGATGAAGGACGGGGTGATTGCAGACTTTGAGATCACGGAGGCGATGCTTCGATATTTTATCGGTCGCGCTCATAACCGCCGCAAGCTATACGCCCCGCGTGTAATAATTTGCGTACCCTACGGCATCACGGAGGTCGAAAAGCGAGCGGTCCGAGAATCGGCCTACCAGGCCGGGGCCCGGGAGGTCTATCTCATCGAGGAGCCGATGGCCGCCGCCATTGGCGCCGGCATGCCAATTGCCGAACCGTCGGGAAATATGATCGTCGACGTCGGCGGCGGCACCACGGAGGTGGCCGTTATCAGTCTGTCGGGGATCGTCTACTCGCAGTCGGCGCGGGTCGGCGGCGACAAGATGGACGAGGCCATCGTCCAGCATATGAAGCGCAAATATAATCTCCTCGTCGGCGAGCGCACCGCAGAGATGATCAAATGCACCATCGGTACCGCTTATCCCACCGAGGAGGTGATGACGATGGATGTAAAGGGTCGCGATCTTGTGGCCGGTCTTCCGAAGACCCTGGAGGTCAACTCCGACGAGATCCGCGACGCCTTACAGGAGCCGATCAACGCCATCGTCGAGGCCGTGCGAATTGCCCTGGAGCGCACGCCGCCGGAGTTGTCGGCGGATATCGTCGACAAGGGAATCGTATTAGCCGGAGGCGGTGCATTGCTGAAGAATCTCGATATTTTGCTGCGTGAGGAGACGGGGCTTCCCGTATTGATTGCCGACGACCCGATGTCCTCTGTGGTGCTCGGAAGTGGACAGACCCTGGACGAGATTGAACTTCTCGAAGAAGTCGCGGAACATTCGTATTAAACCTTTTCGGGCTGCTCGATCACTCGGAGCTGGGAGACGGTCATGCTGGCCTGGTTGAAGCATCATCGGCGGAAGGTGACCACTTTTGTGGTGGTCGCTGTTCCGCTGTGGTTGATCGTGTCGTCTGCCGGTGCCGAGATCGGAGCATCGTCGTCGATGCCCACCCAATGGGCGGGCGGGGTGGTCGGTGGAGCTCAATTCGTGGTCAGCTCGACGATCGGCACGGTCGGTGGATTTTGGACCCGCCTTGTCGGCGGCGGCGATGTGGCCGAGGAAAACGAGGAATTACACCGTGAGGTGGCTCGTCTTCGAGAGGAAAATACGCGCCTTATCGGCGTCTTACAGGAAAATGCCCGCCTCCGCGAGATGGTCGAGTTTCAGACCGCACGCCCCGATTTCGAATTGGCGCCGGCTCGGGTGATCTCCCGGGATGTGTCGCCTTATTTTCGGGTCGTGAAAGTGCGTATCGAATCTGATCACGATCTGGCTCCCAGGATGCCTGTCGTGGCGCCAGACGGAGTCGTCGGCCAGATTCATAAAGTATATGGGCGTTATGCCGATGTCGTATTGGTGGCCGATCCGCGAAGCCGGATCGACGCGATTAGTCAGCGAAACCGGGCCCTCGGCGTAGTTCAGGGGCTGGGAACGGAGGCCGATTACCGGGCCAGTGTGGCATATCTGACCGACCGCGACGAAATACAACTGGGAGACCGGATGGTAACCAGCGGCATGGGAGAGATTTTCCCGCGTGAATTGGAGATCGGCACGGTGGTCGAGATCGACGATTCGATGACCGGTCTATTTCAGGAGGTGGTCGTGGAACCCTCCGTTGATTTCTCGCGACTCGAAGAGGTCTTTGTGATCACCGACGTCGACTGAGGGCAAAACGATGCCGGGTGTGGTCTTATTTTTTGTGGCCCTGATGGTGATGGTCGTCGAGAGCGTTGCCCTCGGGGCATTTTCGATCCAGATGTGGGCGTTGCAGACCCCGCTGATGATCGCCATTTATCTGGGACTGGAACGCGAATTCGTCTCTGGTGGGCTGATTCTTGTGGCCCTGATGCTCCCCGTGGAGTGGCTGGTTGGCGGGGTCTACGGCCTCTACAGCATTGCGCTGGCGGTCATCTACTTGAGTATGCGGCCGCTGCGCCCCAACTTGCAGACAGATTGGGGATTGGTCCGCGGCGCCGTGGCCGCCGCGGCCGCGGTGTTGCACGGAGCCGTGATGCTCGTGGCCCTTTTTCTGATCGGCGAAGGAGGCACATCGCTGTCGGCGACAGTGGCCGTGCAGATGTGGTGGGCTGTGCCCGTGGTCGCTATCGGCACCGTCGGATTGGGGAAAGCATTTGCCAGACTCGATGGGATGATGGATCCTCGAAAGAGCCGATCAGATCTTGAATTCTGACGGTTCGGTTGGGGGCAGGTGGCGGCCACTGAGAGTAGCGAGATGGCAGTACGGGAGATATCCAGCGGAGGGAAGAGGGAACTCGATGACTACACCGGACGATACGTCTGGTGTCTGCTCCTGTGTGTTATTGCCTTCTCCGCGCTCGCGCTACAGTTGTGGAAACTCCAGATCGTCGACGGTGACGAGTATTTCCGCGCCAGTACGGAAAATATCATTCGCC
>SKQC01000266.1 GCA_007119175.1 Myxococcales bacterium
GACGGGCCCTGTGAGGATGGCGACGAGTGCTGCTCCGGAATCTGTGATCCCGATACGAATCAATGCATCGACTGCATCCCCAATGAGGGAGATTGCACCAGCGATTCCGATTGCTGCTCCGGCTATTGTGACCCGGACACCAACCAGTGTATGGACCCGCCAGTCTGCGTGCCCAACGGCTTTGCGTGCACCAGCAACGCCGATTGCTGCAATAATAACTGCAACCCCGACACGTTCATCTGCGAAGATGGCGGCGGCAGTGAATGCGGTGACCCCGGCGATGCCTGTGAGGATGGCGACGATTGCTGCTTCGGGTTGTACTGCGATGCTGACGATCAGACCTGCAAGATCATCTTGTAGTGCGATACCGAGTGGGGGTCGAGGGCATAAATTCCCCCGACCCCCTTTTCTTCTTTCCCCGCCGAGATTCCCGTTTATTCGTCGGCGCCGACCAATTCCACGAAGTCGTCGCTGACATTATTGGCCACTCCCCAGGTCGACTTGTCCCACTCTTCTCGGTGGGCGCGAAACCATCCGATACTATCCTGCAGCCACCTGCTGGCCAGCGGATGATCGCCGCGAATATCTTCCATCTCCTGGGGATCTGATCGGCGGTCGTATAGCCGCATGCTTCCGCTTCTCAAATATAGCTTCCAGTGCCGGATTTGAAGGCCGTATTGGTGCATATATTGAGTCGCCAACGCCGGTGACGGATAGCCTCCGTGTTCGCCGTATATCAACGGCAAAAGGTCCATCCCCTGGCGATCGTCGAGGGCTTCCATGCCGAGCATTTCTACGACGGTGGGCAATACATCGACGACCTCTGCTCCGGCCTCTACGACGCGGCCCTCCGGCAATTCACGGGGATAGTGAAATATCAGCGGCACGTGCACCATCTCCTGGTGGACGTTGTGACCGTGGCCGACGCTTCCGTGCTCCCAGAATTCCTCTCCGTGATCGGCGGTGATTACCACCAGTGTGTCGTCCCAGATTCCCTTCTCCTCCAGGGCTTTGCGCATCTCTCCGAAGGCATGGTCGTTGTAGGTGATCTCATTTTTATACAGATTGATGATCCGCTCTTTTTCGCGCTCCGTGGGCGTCATGGCCCGGGCTTTGATCTTTTCTAATTGCTTGCCGGACAACTGGCGCTGAAATCGACCGGAGTAGTCCTCTGGTTCATAAAGGCCGATAAAATCATCGTGGCGCCAATAGGTGGCGTGTGGATCGATGGTCCCCAGATATAAAAAGAAGGGATCGCCACCAACGCCGTCGATCCAGTCCAGACCGTGCTCTACGAGATACTCTGCGTTGAGTGACACTTCTTCGTGGATCAGATTTCGATAAAAATCCCACCCCCGGTCGAGATTTAGCAGATGGGAGACGTAGCCATTGGCGGCGATAATCCCCGTGGCATAGCCCTCATCTCGAAAAAAGTGCGGTAAAATCGGAAGCTGTGGATCGACCCGTCCGGTGGCCATCACGCGGTGGCGCTCCGGGTACTGCCCGGTAAATAAGGTGGCGTGACTCGCCCGAGACTCCGTTCCCTGCACGTAGGCATTGGCAAAGGAGACGCCCCCGTCAGCCAGGCGCTCCAGATTCGGCGCCTGTACGTCGGTCTCAAAATGAAGTGGCAGATAGTCGGCGCGGAGGGTGTCGATGATCCAGAATAAAACGTATTTGGGCGCTTTAAAGTCATCGGGGACCGACGTCGGCTTGCCCGGTCGAATCAATTCGGCGCGGCGAATCTCGATGGTTTCACATTCGCCGCTGTCATCGACAAAAAAATCGATGCGCCCGACCTGACTTTCTTCAACAGGAATGTCCATCGCCGTAGTCTGGGACTGTCCACGTCCGGCGACGAGCTCGGCCTGATGCGTCAGTACTGCCTCAACCTCACCGCCGCCTCCTTCGACGGCGATATCGACGGTGGGACCGCACCCGGCCTCGGCATCGACCTCGAGCTCAAGGAGGCTGTCGTCGTGAATCCAGACCGTCCACGACAGCCCCTGACCGGCGTCGAGGTGCATCGGCCCCTGGCCTTCCGGTGAGCGATGGGGTCCGCTGTCGGCCGACTCGTCTGCGGGACCGATTCGCATCCACCCCAGCCCGCCGCCGGATAATGACCCTTGAATTCGCCCCAGATTCGAGAACTCAATTCCCACCGTGTTGTCGGCGGCGATATCGACGTCATTGAGATCGATTTCGACGATCTGCCATCCCTGCTCTTCCAAAGTGACCACGGCTGCCTGATCGCCGTTTACGCGCAACGTCATCGCATTGTCCCACTGGGCGGGATTGAAAATCGCCGCCTGCAGCACCTCGGCACTTCCATCGTCATAGGCGGGCATCGTCAGCTCCGCCGATCGCCCCCTTGTGGCCGCCACCAATTCGGGAAAGTCATCTACACCGTCGACCGAGGACTCGAGAAGCCAGTCGCGCCGGTGGTTGCCCTGGACATAGCGGACAAAATCGGGTTGCGACGCGTCAACCCAAGACGAACGCCCCGTCGGACCGACCGTGATTCGGTGGCCGAGGGGGCGGTTTTGCATTAGATCAAATGCCTGTCGATGCTCTCCCTCGGCAGTCGGAAGCGGCGGATCTAATTCGGGAGCCCCCGAAACCGTGCGGTCGGCCTCGCTGTCGTCGACGGGCGTCACCAGCGACTTTGTCAGATCGCTCGCCCCCTGTGTCGCTACTCGATTGCTCGCCGCCCAGCACCCGCCGATAATGACTAGAAATAGGCAGCCCAAAAAGATCGTGCGTTTCATGCTCGCTCTCGTTCTTCATTTACCACGTGTCAGCGCCGACCCTGACCCGGGTTTAGCCCGAACTATTCATGACTCGTCTACTGCGGATCATGAATAATCCGGGTTTATCGAAATTGCGTCCGATTGAAACTGGTCGTCACCAGGCCGGTTCGCTCCAGGCCCACCCCACTGGATCGCACCAGATCGTCGACGGTCACCGAGGAGCGAATGGCATCGACGAAGATATCACCGCCGCTATCAAAGATATCGGTCCACCCCGTGGGCGCCTGAGGCATGGTCACATCGGCATTAAATTGGCCGGCATCGCCGTCGCCCTTCGACCACACATCCCAGCTTCGATCGAAGTCCATCAGGCGCACCCGAAATAGGGGCCCCGCCTTTGCATCATCGATGGCCACGACCCGCTCGTCGACATCCTCAACGGAACCACTCGATGAGTCCGGAAAAGTCCCCAGCGAGGTCTCTGTATTGAGCGACTGCCCGTTCCACAGCGCCACCGAAAAATCACTGGGCAGCGCATCGCCGGCCCCGCCCCCGTCGTCGCCGGTGGCAAAGGCGATGGCCGTGACCGTGTAGCGCCCACCGACGGCCGGACCATACGGCGGTGCCATATACAATGTCTGCGATTCCGGCTGACCATCGCCGTCCTCGTCGACGGTGCCGCTGATCCCCAGGGGCACCAGGCCGATTCCATCGGTCAATGTGCCACCGAGGAGCACGGCCACCTCGGCCTGATTTCCGCCCAGGTTGGGAAGACTCGAGATATGAATCTCGCTGGTCAATTGCTGGCGCACTGACGGCAGAAGATCCTCTTCTGGGAAATTATTATAGTCGGGCAATAGCTCTGAGGTATCGCCGTTATTGTTGATATCATCGACATCGACCACTCGCGGGAGGGCATCGAGAATCATTGACTGCTGGCCGTGGTCGAAACGACTAAATAAGGGCAATAAGACCCCCAGCGCGGAGCCGATATCGGTGGGCGGGTCCAGGAAGAGATCGAGCATATCATTGAAGGGAAGCTGACCGGCGATGCCCCATGCCAGCCGTGGCCCATCGGCGGCCTGAGCATAATAGGTCTGCTTTCCATCGAATTGCATTCCGAACACATTGCCATGAGCCGTCACCCCTCCGGGAAGAGGCACGTCGAAGTCGCCCATCCCGGGAATATCAAATTGCGTGTTGAAGGGATCGCCGAAGAGGCGCTCCAGGTTGATATCGAGCAAATCGCCGGCCAGACTCGCCCCGGCCAAGCCGAGCTCGATATCGCCACTGGTGTGAATTGCGGAGGTGTCGAATTGCCCGGTAAATCCGGCCACTGGACCCGTTCCCGAGCGCGGCGATACGGGGAGGCGAATATCGCTGGCCTGCACTCCCTGCACAGTCAAAAAATTGAAGTCGTCGTGAAAGACACTGACCTCGTAGCCTCCGGCTTCGTCGGGCTCGACCAATTCGGCAAGCCCGTTGGAGTCGGTGACGGCCATATCATTACCGATATGAACCTCGGCACCTTCGACGGAAGCGCCGGTTTCCATATGGTGGACTCGCACCCGGATTTCTTCCTCGGCGCTCAGCCCCAGATTCTCAAAGGTCGGCTCGCCGGTGCAGGCGACCGGATCACCGCCTTGCAAAACTGCGGAGACCGTCGTGGTACCCGGTGTTGCGCCGCCGACCAATGAGTTTCCATCGATCTCGGCGACCTGCTCGTTTGATGACGACCAGATAAAGGAGGCGGCCACGCCGTTGCCCTGGGCGTCGTAGGCAAAGGCCTCCAGCGACACCTGCTGGTTGGGGACCAGCGATTGCGACGAAGTCACGACCTGACATGACAGTGCCACCGGCGGGGTGACACAGTCGCCTGCGTCACACAATTCTCCGTCGGGACACTCGTCGTTGCCGCGACACATCTCTGCCTGGCAGACCCCACCGACGCATTCGGAATGCTCGCTGCAATCGTCGTCGCTTTCGCACTCCGGCGTATAAGTACAGGTTCCGGCGATGCACTGCTCATCCTCTCCGCAATCCTCATTAAATGTGCACTCCGGCCGCTCCACGCAGGTCTGGTCGGGTCCGCATTCTTCGTGAGGACGACAGTCATCATCGACGATACAATCCGCACCGGGCTCGCAGAAACCGGAATTACACACCATGGTGCCATCATCACTACATTGGGCGTCACTTACACAGGGGCTACAAAATCCGTTGTGACAGATCTGCCCGAGACACTCCTCGTCACTCTCACAGGTCTCGGGGATGCAACTGCATCCCACCTCTTGTTCCCCGTCCTCGCAATCCGGTGTGCAGGGTCCAGCGATGCACTCGCCGGTGGACTGATCACATAGGTCGGTCACACAGCCCGCTGGGCCCTGGTCGTAGCAGGTGCCATCGCCACAATCGAGATCACTTGTGCATACGCCGTTGCCGACTTCGGCATCTTCCCCGACATCCGGCGGTCCTGAAGGCTCTGTAGTGCATGTGCCGCCAGCACAAATCAGATCGCCGGAACAATCCTCATCGCTGTCGCAATCAGCGTATAGGGCCGTCCGGCCACATCCCGTCGCCAGTAGCGCTACGCCCCCGAGAAGCAACATGGCACGAAACCAATTATGCATATCGAATCTCATCATTATC
>SKQC01000444.1 GCA_007119175.1 Myxococcales bacterium
ATCGTGATCGTCACCGAGCTCGAGACGCTGGGGATTCAGCATGATTCACGGATTCATCACCTTTACGCCGATCCCACCACTGACAAGGCATTGGAAACCGCTCACCTCGACCGGGCTGCCACGGCTGTAATACTCGCCGAAACAGGTGAGCAGACGGTGGACACCGACGTCGACGCCCGCACGTTGATGATCTGTCTCGCCGTGCGCCGAGAGCGTCGAGAGCTGAGAGTCGTCGTGGAGTTGCTCGATGAGGATAATGTCGAGCACGCCCGGTCGACGGGCGCGACGGACTTTGTAGTAACTCATAACTACGCCGGCGCCTTGATGTCGCAGATCGTTCAGTCGCCGGGGCTCAATCTGGCGTATCGAGATCTCTTCGACACCGGACGGGGGGCTCGATTTAATGAAATTTCCTTTCCAGATGCCTGTATCGGCGAGCCATTTTCAGCCGCGGCAGCTCGGCTTTTTACCAGCAAGGGGATAACGACCGTTGGGCTGCGTCGAGGTGAGAAGCTTCAGATAGCTCCCGACGACGATCAGGTGATTGCCGCTGGTGACAACGCCGTTGTTATCGAATCGGTGCAAGGAGAGTCATGATGAGCGAAGAGCATTTACTTACAGAAGGCGACTCGTTGCTCATCTGTGGGTGGAGCCCACAGGGACGGAGAATGGTTCTCGATATCCTCGCCGTATCGCCGTCTATCGCCATCACCGTGGTCTGCGAGCGTCGAGCGGCCGGATGTCCTTCGGTCGTTGAGCATCCGGAGATCACCCATATCAATGGCGATCCGACGGACTCGAAGACATTAGTAGAGGCCGGTTTGGAGTCGGCGGAGATCGTCGTTCTGCTGACCGACAGAGGTCACGGCGGACCTTCGCAGACCCTCGATGCCCGCACGATTCTCGCTGCACTGACCATTCGAAAACTCTCGGCATCGAGCCATATCATCGCCGAACTCTTCAGCGAGCGAAATGTCGAGCTCGCCGAGAGCGCGGGAATCGACGAGTGGATTTTGACCGATCAATACTCCGGCGTAATGCTGTCACAATCGCTCCAGAGTCCGGGACTCTCCGAGTTATTTACCCAGCTCTTTGAGACCGGCGCCGGATCGGCACTACGCCAGGTCCCGGTCCCTGATGGACTGATCGGCACCCGGTTTTCCGAAGCCGCCACCGAGGCCATCGCCAGGGGGCTCGGCGCACTCGCAGGTTTTCGGCGTGGCGATGAGCTTCACCTGCCTCCCGGTGACGATCTCGTCCTCGCCGAAGGTGATCAGCTACTACTGCTTCAGCGAATCGGTACCACTCGACTGGCGTTGCGGTAGGCGACGTTGAAGCCGCGAAAGCGCGGGAGAAAGCGGGCTTTCGGGTCGTCGGAGCGAGCCGTTTTTTTGTCCATGGGCTCTAGAACTACCTTTCGCGAGGTGGGTTTGACCTGGCATTGGTATCGGCGGCCGTGGTGTTCCCATATTCTCGGAAAATCGTCGGCCATCGACTCCACCTCGTAGCGGTATGTGCCGAGTCGTTCAGCAACCGGTGGACGCAGATCGGAGGGTTCGATGAGCATTAAGTCCTCGTCGCGCTCCACACCCAGATCGGCGAGCCGTTGCTTCAGATATGATTCGGCATCTGGTGGCGACTCGTCGCCCTCCCAGGTGCGGTCCGGGTGGCGTTTTGGCCAGCCGGCCATCACCTTCCAGACGTGGAGGTCGTCGAGGACCTCTTTGCCGGCCGGTTTTAAAATCCGTCCCTCCAAAATCGCCTGCGCTGCGGCCTCACACAATGCATCGCCGCGCAGGCTTTCCTCGTCGCGCTCTAATACGACACCGGCGTGGCTTCTCTCGACAATGCCGCGCACATAGGGGCTTCCGTGAGAGGTCCCGGCTTTGATTCGGTCGATTTTCTCCTCGTAGATGCCGGCGCTCAAGAGCTGGGCGTAGGAGCAGGGCAAAAGCATTCGACCCGTTCCGCGCACGCCGATTCCTCGATTGCCGAGCCAGAAGTGATCCAGGACCAGGCCGGCGACTGGATGTCGGGTGTTTTTTTGTGCTCGCTTTGCCACAGGAGGTTGAAAAGGCCAGATCGACAGCTCGATCTCGCCATTTCCCCAGGGCTCGGATTTTCCCAGGCGGGCCCGGCCGTCGTGTCGTCTCTTAAGGGCTCGTTTGCGGGCGACGAAAGCCGACTCGGGGATGCGCTCCAGGAGGGCGTCTGCGAGCTCTTTTGGATCGGGCAATTGAGAGTCATCGCTCGTCGGATTTCGGGGCTCGACGCCGATCTGTGAGCGCAAGCTCGATGCAATGCGTCGGCCCTCTTTTAATGCCGAGCCGTGGAGTCCGTGGCGGCGGGCATTGCCGGAGCGCAGACAGCGAAGTTGGACGAAGACCTCGTCTTTTGCGCCCGCCAATAGCTCGGTGCGGGCCTCTTTGACGGCCTCGAATCGACCACTGATGAGATGGCGCCGCAATAAGAGGTCTGTGCCCAATTGCAACAGGGCGACCAGGTCAGCCATCGTCGCCGCGAGCCCGTCGGGCGGGTCGAGCAATATACGAGCCTCGTCGCCTCCGACGGGCAGCCCGGCCATGCGCCGCCCTTTGTCACTTAGACGGTCGTCGTCGCCGATCGCACCCATCCGACGCAGGCGTTTACGGGCTTTTTCGACGGCGAATTTTGGTGGGTCAGTGAGCCATATCGCCTCGTCGAAGCGCCGGCCGTCGAGCCCACAGATGGCAGCCTGCAATAGTACGTCGTCGAGCTCGATGCGCTCGATTTCAGGACTGGTCTCCTCGTCGGCATTAAAGCGCCGACTCCACAGACGGATGCATTGTCCGGGGCGGACGCGACCGGCTCGTCCGGCGCGCTGGTCCATCGAATCCTCGGCAATTGGCACCATGGCCAATGCCGAGCGACCTCCGCGGTGGATCCGCATCCGGACCAGCCCGCTGTCCACCACGGTGGTCACGCCGGGCAACGTCAGCGAGGTCTCGGCAACATTGGTCGACAAAAAGACGCGGCGTTCATCGTGGGCGGAAAAAGCCCGCGTGAGATAGCGCGTCGGCAGTCTTCCGTGGACGCCGAGGACTTCCACACCGAAGTTCTTGGCGGTCTGGGTCAGCGCTGATTCGCAGTCTGAGATCTCTCCTTTTCCCGGCAAAAAGACCAGAATATCGCCGTCGTCCTCCGCTTTAAGGACGTCCTCGACGGTGTCGCGGACGCGGTCGGCGAGATTTTCCGACGACGGCGCCGGCACATCTCCTCGATAGCTGATATCGACCGGGTAGGTTCGCCCCTTTGCCTCGACGACGTCGGCGCCGATCTGATCTGCCACATCGGCGGCGTCCACCGTGGCCGACGTGAAGAGTATTTGGCCGTCGTAATCGCCGCGCTCGAGGGCGTCGAGAAGTACCGCCGATATGAGATCGACCTCCCAGCCGCGCTCGTGGAATTCGTCGACCATGACTGCCGAGGTCGTCGAGAGTTCGTCTCCGGCGAGCATTCGCAGGGCGATGCCGGTGGTGACAAAGATGATTCGGGTCTTTGCGCAGGTGGTGTCGTCAAAGCGCACTCGGTAGCCGATCGACTCGCCGACTGATTCACCGATGGTCTCACTCAGATAGGTCGCCAGCGACCGGCAGGCCACCCGGCGGGGCTCGACGACCAGGACCGTGCCCTTTTCTTCGTCGGCCAGCCACAGCGGAAGGCGCGTCGATTTTCCAGATCCCGTCGGGGCGACCACGACCATGGGCCGGCCGGTAGCCAATGCGGCGTCGAAGTCCGTGCGCGCATCGTCGACGGGTAGCGCGGTGTCGAAATATGTACTCAATTGCCTGGTCATAAAGCTCATCTTAGCTGGAAATTCAGAAGCTCCCGGAGCCTGGTGCCCTGGAAGCGAATCGGGCCCGCAGCGTCGATACTACATCACTCGCATCGGGCCTTGTGCCCGTGGTAGGCTTGAAAATCAATGCCCATTCGACGGTTCGCGATGTCCGCGAAACTTAACTACAGGGAGACCGGGGTGTGCAAGGGATCAAATGATGCGGAGCCGGACAGCGGTGAATTTCTGTGCGGCGACCTTCTCTCCGGGCGCTATCGCCTCGATGAGTGCCTGGGAGAAGGGGCGATGGGTAAGGTCTATCGCGGCGAGCATGTGCTCATGGACAAGGAGGTGGCGATTAAATTTCTCCATCCGGAGCGCACCGACGATGCCGAGATCGTGACTCGTTTTCAGCGCGAGGCGAAGGCCGCCGCCGCTCTCGATCATCCCAACGTGTGTCGTGCGCTGGACTTCGGTCAGACGGAGGAGGGCTCATTTTTTCTGGTCCTCGAATTTCTGGAGGGCGACAGCCTCCGCGAGGTCATCGATATCTACGGACAGCTAAGTGCGGAGCGATCACTGCATATCGCCCGTCAGATCGCCGCCGGCCTCAGCGAGGCACACGACGAGGGGATCGTTCACCGCGATCTAAAGCCCGATAATATCATGATCGTCGATCATCGAGGCGATCCGGATACAGCGAAGATCACTGATTTCGGCATCGCCCACCTCGTCGCCTCGACCAGCGGTGAGCCGGATGCGCCGACGCGATTGACGCGAAAGGGCGTCATCTACGGCACACCCCATTTTATGTCCCCGGAGCAGGTCGCCGGCGAGGACGTCGATGCCCGCACGGATATCTACGCATTGGGAGTCGTACTATTCCAGATGCTGACCGGATCCACTCCCTACGACGGCGATAATATCGCTCGCATCATGGGCAAGCACGTCGTGGAACCGATCCCGAGGCTCAGCGAACGAGTGGCGGGGACGGCCTTTCCCGATGGCGTTCAAGAGTTGGTGGATCGGTTGATGGCCAAGGACGCCGACGATCGCCCGGCCACGGCAAGGGAGGCGATCGAGGCCATTGAGGAGACGATGGGGCGCTCCGGACCGCAACCGGCCGGGTTTGCAAATCCAGGCTCCGGCGACAATGGCGCCACTGAACAGGGGCTACAGGGCACGGAGCGGGTCCGGGCAGTGTTGAGAGATCTATCTGATAGCGAGCGCCGGTTAGTGCTCGGTTTTACCACTATTGCCGCCATTATCCTGATGGGAATCGTATGCCTGTCGCCGGTCGTATTTTTCGGTCTCAGTGGCGACTCCGTGGCTGATCAAAGTCCCGGTGAGGAAGAGAAAGCGGCGGCCGTCGGGGTGGAGGAAAAAGTTCCTTCAGAAGACGACGAACCGGCGCCAGATTCGGAGTCGGAGCCGGAAAATGCGGAGCGGCTGCCGGAAGACGAAGCGGCGGAGGCGGAACCAGCTCAGGACAATGCCGAGGAGCCTGTCGTGGAACAGAGGCGGGAACGGGCGCAGAGAGACGAAGCTGAGCCCGCCGTCGATGCCGAGCC
>SKQC01000282.1 GCA_007119175.1 Myxococcales bacterium
ATTGATGCTGACGATGCATTGGAGCGTCGTTGGCAACAGATCACGGATCGGATGATGGCAGTAGGGCTAACAGTGCCCGACGACCCACCCAACAACGGCTTGGTAATTGATGGATACGACGGCGAGGGCAAGGTCGGAGTCTGGGTCATGCCCGATAATACTGTTCCCGGAGAGCTGGAGGATTTTATTGTCTCACTGGTCCCGGAAGACGATTCGCTGATCAGCTTCGCGGACGAAGTGGCGAAAGAAGCACGTGACAAAGGCGCTCCGTGCGCAGAAGGCGATCATTCGAAATCAAAAATTCACACGTGGCTGGCGTGGCAACAACAGCCGGGGATACCTTTCGGGATAGCCCTTACAAGCGAGATTTTGTCGCATGATTCGGACCTTGCTCAGCGGTTTGTGCAATGGTTTGCAAGGCTATTTGATGTGGAAGATTCTATCAATCTGCCATGATCAAGTTGTTAACTGGTTAGAATGTGGTTGAGGCGAACCATTTTCCGCTCTAATGTGTTTAGCCATGCTCTACCCCGCCTCCTCCCGAAACTCCTCATACAACCGACCTCCCAGCAGCTCCAACACAGCCTCTCGGAACTCCAGATCCGCATAGATCTTCTCTATCTGCATAGCGCCCGTCGTCACAAGCAAGTGCCGTTGTCATAGTTTCCGACAATCCAAATATCTCCACCAACATTCTCTGATCGACGACAATTATTTCGCCCCACTGGCGACAATTAGAATTCCCCACTCTGGACTTGCTGTCACCGGAAGGTGCAAATCGGGTGTGAGTCTCGCATTGATCACGCGGCCTGATTCACCTTCTCGACGGGGCGTTTAAACGTCGGCATCAGCACGTTCATCGCCGGCTCCCATCTGGCGTCTGTCGCCAGACTTCGAAGGGTCAATACAGCCTGGCCGCCATTGACTTTCCATCGCTGACCACTTCGTTTCATTTGTTATCGCCCACGCTACCTGATGGGTAGGCGCGGCGCCCGGGATGCAATCGTTTTCCGGGGCGATCAGCTTAGGTCGGCTTGTGATTGCAGTTCCACTCTCAATCGCAACCGATCGGGCGCCGGAAACCGGGTCGGCCAGTGCTCCAACGCAAACGGCAAATCCTTCGATGAACATTCGTCCAGGGGAAGCGATAGCAAGCCCTCAGAACCCAGCCATGAAAATACGTACTTGAAGTACCGGCGTACTACCAGAAGCGGCGGGAATTCGTCGCGCAAGGTGTACCACGCCCACAGATCGTGATCGGATTTCGAGCTATTACAGGATCGGCAAGCCCGCACCAGGTTTGAGCCGTCGTCGGGGCCACCTTTTGAGGTCGGGAGAAGATGATCTGCGGATAGATTCACCGTTGAGCCACAATAGACGCAGGCCGGGACTGCCCGCATCTTTACTTTTTCGTCGAAGACAAGCGATCGGGGGGATGCCTTCCCTTTGTTGAAGTCACGCCACATACGGCTACGTATTGAATACATCCCTGGACCGTAGCTTGACCGCCCAGCGTCAACTGCGGCGTGCGCCATGCACAGGTTTGCGTAGATCCAATAAATTCTGTCTTCGATGGTCGTCAATTCAGGCATCGATTCACTCCAGTCCGGCGATGAGATCGGGGCGTGTACGATAACACTCCTACAGATGGCGAACAGTGGCGCGACAGGACGGTGACCATGCCTTCCCGGGCAAAGGTAATCAGACGCCGGAATAAGCTCGCATCAGGGAGTTGGAGCGTGAGAAATGGAAGCTCAAAGAAGAGCGAGAAATCTCAAAAGAAAGCTATATGTTTTTTCGCCGACAAGGAACGGGAGTAAGGTGCGAATTTAGCGGGTGCCCATGGTCAGCCTGCATTATTCATCAGACTTCGTCGCGAGCCAAAGAGGTGCAGGCAGATGGCGGATGACGACGAAGGAGGCGATGCAGCGCATCGTCGACTGAGAGCGACCGTAGGAAGCGGTCGGCTCCGCCAGATGCCAGCAGATCTGAAGGCGTAGCGGACGTGTGATGAATAATGCAGGTCAGTAATGTACAACGCCCTGAGCATTCGTTGACGGCGCTGAGATGCACCGTCAACGCCGGCTCAGGGCGTTGTAATGGAGTACGATTGGTGAAATTACTTGCCGGTCAGCGTCTGGCAGGCCTCGATCAGGCGATCGACCTGCTCTTCGCTATACCCGCCGTACGCTCCTTGACTGCAGCGCAAGGTGGTATCGTCGATGGCTATGAGAGCGATGAAGCGATTGCTCGTGCGGCCCAGGGCGTCATCAGGTCGGACGTAGCGAAGTAGTTCATCTTCGAGCTCGATGAGTTCGTGTTCGTCCTGGTCGAGATTCTCCCAGATGTGCTCGAGGTCCGTATCGAATTCACCGGCCTCTCGGACTTCAATGCCAAAGAGTTCCCCTGCATTGGAGTGATCGTCTTCGTATTCGATGCGAATAGAAGTCGGGGCATCCACGGAGACACTCGAGCCGGCGGGAACCTCGATGGTGGCGGGGAGCTCCCCATCGTCCTCGTCGAGCTCCACTACCTCCGTCTCTTCCGGCAAGCCCGCCTCGGCCTCCTCTTCTTCCTCATCTTCTGCTTCGTCGTCGTATTCGTCGTCGTAGTCCGGTTCTTCCTCAACTGCTTCCTCTTCCTCTTCGTCATCGCAGGCGACGGTGGAGAAAGCGAGCAGGGATATACAACAGAGGGCGATTAATCGACGTAAGACCCGCGTAGACATAGGACAATCCTTATTTTTGTGACTGACGTCACTTGCTGTGGTCAACACTGAGTCGGTGCTGGATCGATATCCGCACCGAATTAGTGATATTTACTTGATTTTTGTGCTGTCGTCGATAGGGGGCGGCCCCTCACGATTGATCACGTCTTCGCCCCACCAGGTAGCGTGGGCGGTAGAATATATGAGACTCTCGATGATTGTGACGTCGAAGAAAATGCAGCTTGATAGGACGGAGGATGACACCTCAGGGCGGTGAATATGTTGAGATCTACCCCGATGATTGGTATCCGGGCGGGCTTGAAGTAAATACGCGCTGAGATCCCCTTGGATAATCTATCCGGTGACGGGGACAGTATAAGCGCTCGTGTTGGTCACTCGTTTCTGTCAATGGAGAAGTCGTCGTGAAGTACGTGTACAATCTTTTTATCCTTTTGGCGGTCGCCGGCTTTTCGCTTTCCACGCTCGCCTGTGGCGGTGGTGCCACCGAAGCGCTCGCCGAGGAATCCTGTTCTAGACAAGTGGAGTGCGAGATCCTCGATGAGGAGGATTTCGACCAATGTGTGTCGAGTTTGACCGGAGTGAATGAAGGTTTTGAAGACGACGACGAGTGCTGGGACGCCACCAACGATTACCACGACTGTCGAAAGGAATTGTCCTGTGACGATTACACCGACATGCGCGCCGTCGAAGAAGCATGCGGTGATGAGCTTGAGCTTCTGGATCAGCACTGCGACGACGGATCCGGTCGATAGGGGATCGTCATTCATGAGTAGGGTGCTGCCGGGCCGATGCTCGCAGTCTACGGTCAGGTTTTTCCGCTGGAATCACTGGCTTTAGAGGGCGGTGGTTTTGCCACTCCCGCGCCCAGCGGCCCTGGATCGCTGTACGCGGGGCTGCATGTAAGACCGGTGTCGCTGGGCATGGCCCGACCATTCGTGGGAACCTGGATCGGCGCGTTTGGCACTGGTTCGCATTCGGAGTCACCGTCGGGCTCAAGAAATGCACGTACTACCGGCATTCGCGTCGGTATCGACCTGATGAACTCGGACGGTTATCTGTTGACCCTGGAAGGAAACTTTCTCCACGTCCTCGGCGGAACACTCCTCCACGACGTTTTCGAGGGCAACTCCCTATTCGATCCCTCGAAGGGATGGATTCCCTGGGCGGGGCTGTCCTTTGGTCGAGTATATTGAATGGTGAGGTTGATCCGAGTTGTTGGACGGTTTCTCTCTCTCTCGGAGGCGCCTACAACGCCCGGAGGATAAGGAGAAATGCCAGCGGAGTTAGTGCGCGATGAATGCCATCGAGACATTAGTAAATCTTGTGCGTGGGGTAGGGCGAGGGGCACAATTTGACGGTCTGAAAGGGCGCTTCTGTGCCGATGATGGAGCGCCCTACGAGCGCTATGTCGTGGTGGGTACATCGGGATCGGGAAAGAGCACGCTGGCCGCGGCCCTGGCTGACGAACTCGGCATTGAATACGTGGAGCTCGACGCTCTGCACTGGCTTTCGGGCTGGGAGATGAGGCCCATTGAAGAGTTTCGCCAGATTGTCGCCGAGTCCGTGGGGCAAGAGCGGTGGGTCATGGACGGCAATTATGGAAAAGTCCGCGATATCGTCTGGCGGCGAGCCCAGGCGGTCATCTGGCTCGATCTTCCCTTTTCGGTCGTGATGAGGCGTATTATCTGGCGCTCCATCGATCGGGCAGCGACGCGTCGCGAATTGTGGAACGGATGTCGCGAGACCTTTCGCCAGTCCTTTTTGTCCCGGGAATCCGTCATCTTATGGGCCGCCCGAACCTGGCTCCGGCGACGCCGGCGCACTCCCGAAATCCTCGCCCGACCAGAATACAGCCACCTCGACGTATTTCGCGTCACGGACCCGGGCTTTGGGGTCGATGAGCCCGAGATTTAGGGCCAATGATCTACTGTCGGGTGGTTTTTGGGCGGTTTTTGGGGCGTCAATTGAAACCCCACGTTGGCCCCTGATCTCTCATCGGTTTTCGTCGGGCGGTTTTCGGGCGGAGATCAGTCCAGCGGCTGGACAATCGTCGTCAGCATCGACGGCATTGGATGTTCGTCAGTGAAGACATTGCCGTTTATATACAGGCTCATGCCGTGGCCCTCGGCACGCCATGTTGAGCGCACGCCCACGTCGAGTTCGGCGACATCTTCGTCGGTGAGCGTCCACCCTCCGGAGGAGAGCTTGTCCGAGAAAAAGTCGACGGCTTCTGCAACCTCCATTTCGGGATCAAAGACCACGCTGACGGCGTCCTCTTCGGGATGGGCGACGGTACGGATGGTGGCGTCCGGTGGAAAGGGAACTTCGGATTCGACACCGTCCGGAAATTCGAGGTCGTGAGCAGCGGCTGTGGCCTCGCCGCCGGAGCTATCGCTGACGTCCGGGGTATCGCAGCCGGCAAGTGCCAGACAGATTATGCAGATTAAAATAGAGAGTTGTCGCATTGGCCCCTCCAGAAGGTGTGGGATTAGTTCGGTTATTGACAGGCCCTCGAACCTACCGATGGACCTGTATGACGTAAAGCTCAATCGGGCTGTGCGTACAACGAAGGCAAATAAGTAATGGAGTCGATGGCCTCCATGCCATCGCCGCGCCTTAAGACCCGTGGTGCGAACTGCCGC